>NZ_CP047130.1:305374-610748 GCF_009832865.1 Colwellia sp. 20A7
AGTTGAAGAAGTGCCTTCAGGGTTAAGGATAATCATTAAAGATGATGACAATCATACAATGTTTGCTAGCTCAAAAAAAACAATGTCACCTTTTTTTGAAGATTTATTCTTATATTTAGGCGGAATGTTTAAAGATATTAATAATAAAATTATAATATCAGGGCATAGTGATGCAAGCCCATTTAAAGGGCAATCCTATACAAATTGGGAGCTTTCAGCTGCACGAGCACAACAGGCTAGGAAAATTATGGCCGCGGGTGGTATGCCAGCTTCGAGAGTCACGCAGGTTAATTCATTTTCTTCAAATCGTCTACTGAACAAAACAAATAAAACAGCAAGTGAGAATAGAAGGGTTGAGTTGTTAATACTTACAGCTGACGCTGAAAAGAAAATGAACGATCTATTTTCTGATGATAATGTTCAAAATCCTATTAAACAGTCAGCTAGTGCGGCTACGGCAAATAAGCCAGTAATGCGCTTGGAAAGTAATGATGAATGAAGAACAGATAATAGAACAAGAGCTGAAAAAAGAAAACGAACGCAATTATAAGCGTTGGTATTTAAATCATAAAGATGAGCATTTGTCGTTGGCAATACAACGAAGTGGTATTGCAGTTAAATTAAAGCACCCTTGGTTATTTGGTTATCAAATTTGCCAAGGAGTTATTAAAAATTTCAGTGTGGGTGGTGCAGGGTTATTGGTTCCGGCTGAAAAAAAATTACCGAAAAAAGTGGTTGTTGTTTTTAATCAAATAGACAGTTTTACTGCCTTGGTTAAATACAGTAAAAGCATTAACGACCAGTTGAAATTTGTTGGACTTGAATGGGCAACAAAAAACGAGCAAGAACGAATTGATTTAGTCGCAAGCTTGCAGACTTTATCCAAGTAAGAAAAATAACATGAATGTACTTACATTTTTAATTGGAAAGCGATAGCAATGAAAATTTTTTCCCCGTCAAGAAGTAAGCTTATTAAAGCTGAACAAGCGAGTAAATTAGCAGTGCTGCCTTTGACTTTAGAGCAACGAATTCACGAAGCGGCTGTTAAGTCGGCTGCCAATGTAAATTTAAATAAAGTGATAGAGATTGAACTGGCGAAGTTGTTTAATGATAGTAGCTTCTCTATTGAGGTAACGCCTTGTTCGTATTCGGCTATTTACAGTTGGTTCAATGAAGCTCCTCGGGTGTTTGTGAAAAGCGCCTCTTTTGTGCCAGAGGATGAAGATACCTATTTATCGTTCGATTATCAAAGTGCTAATCGGATGGCTGACTTATGCCTAGGTGGCGTGCTAAATCCAGTAAGTAAAAAAACACCAGATGACAGTTCAGCAGCAGATGAAAGTTCAGCTACAGATGACAGTTCAGCGGCAGATGATAGTTCAGCTACGGATGACAGTTCAGCAGCAGATGATAGTTCAACTACAGTTGACAATTCAGCCTCAGTTGAGAGATCAAAGTCTGAACTTAGTGCAACTGAGGCGCGAATTTGCGGCCGTCTGTTACAAAGGCAAATACAAGGCATACAATATTTATTATTTAAAGAACGCGGTAGTCTTGCTGCAGAAATTTGCAAAGATAAAGCTATACCCAATTCATTAAACCATTTAGCATTTAAAGTGAGGCTTATTCTTGAGGCAGAGGTAATCAGTTGGTTTATTTGGTTGCCGGTTAGTTTCTTTAGTACGTCAAAAGTGACTCACGGTCACAACACAGATGCCCAGCCATTATCGATGGCTTGTAGTCATAAATTTATAGTAAAGGGCTGTGTTGAAATGGCCTCAAAAAAAGTGACATTAAAACAATTAAAAGCGTGTATGAATGGCGCTATTTTACCTATTGAATTGAATACACCAGCGCTATTTAAACTGGGTAAAACAACATTTTTAAAAGGACAGGTTGCCGAGCAAGATGCTAACCTGACATTTCAAATTACCGATATACCAGAAAAGAGTGAATTATAGTATGAATGACAATTTAGATGCTGCATTAGACGCCTTAGATTTAGAAGATATCGACAGTGAATTAACTGATAGTAAGCCAAGTGATAATATGGCTTTATTTGAAGGTGTGCCTTTAACTATTACACTTGAAGTTGCTAGTACTGAGATTACCTTAGGTGAGTTAAGCCAAGCTAAGCAAGGTGATGTTCTTCGCTTAGATAAAGAGGCGGGACAACCTTTAGATGTTAAAGTAAACGGCGTTTGTTTTGCTCAAGCTGAAGTGGTGATGGTTGATGGTCAATATGGTTTGAAATTTATCAACGACGAAGAGTCATCTACGCAGGAATCATAAAGCAATGAGCAAAAGCGCATACATTAAAATAGGCTTTTTGTTATTGACTTTGCTGTTGCCGGGTTGGTTAAATGCGCAAGAATTAACGTTATTTTCTTTAAAGTCGACAGAGGAAGGTCAAGATTATAACGTAAAGTTACAAATTCTATTAGTAATGACTCTGTTGAGCTTAATTCCTGCGTTACTGATGGTACTTACTTCGTTTACTCGAATTATTATTGTGTTAGCTATTTTGCGTCAAGCGATGGGCTTACAACAAAGCCCACCTAATCGCGTATTGATTGGTATTGCGTTAATGCTGACTGTGTTGATAATGCGGCCTGTTTGGCAAGATGTTTATCATAATGCCTACATACCATTTCAAGAAGAAACTATTGGCCTTGAAGAGGCGTTACTTAAGGCTGAGGTACCACTTAGAGCATTTATGCTTAAACAAACGCGTGAAAGTGAATTGCATCAGGTATTACTTATTGCAAATGAACCCACTACGTTGAGTGCAGCAGAGATACCTTTTGAAGTGCTTATGCCTGCGTTTGTATTAAGTGAATTAACAACCGCCTTTCAAATAGGGTTTATGTTATTTATTCCTTTTTTGATTATAGATTTGGTGGTTGCGAGTATCTTGATGTCAATGGGGATGATGATGCTATCACCGTTAATTATTAGTCTGCCCTTTAAGTTAATGATATTTGTATTAGCGGATGGTTGGGCAATGTTGGCTGGAACGCTAGCAGCGACTTTTGGTATGTTACCATGACCCCAGAAATGGCAATGGAGCTAGTAGCAAGTGCAATTTATACTATCATCAAAATGATTTTAGTCTTAATTGTCCCTGGTTTAATTCTTGGCATTATAGTAGCAGTTATTCAAGGTGCGACTTCTATTCAGGAACAAACACTGACTTTTTTGCCTCGAATGATATTAACGCTATTGATGATAGTCTTTACCGGGCATTGGCTTGTACGGACGATGTTAGAATGGTTTGATAATTTAAAATTTATGATTCCAGGAATACTTGGTTGAACTCATTAATTGAGCTTACTAGTGGAGATATCGTTAGTTGGATGGGTACCATGTGGTGGCCATTTGTACGGTTTTCTGCATTACTTTGGTCCATGCCTATTCTTGACAGCCCAGTGGTAACACCTCGATCTAGAATTTTACTGTCGATGATGTTGTCCTTTTTAGTTGCCCCACAATTACCACTTGCTCCAGCGATTGATATTTTCTCTTTTGATGCTGTTATATTAACCGTTGAGCAAATTTTATTTGGTGTAATGATGGGTGTTTCATTACGTATTTTATTTGAAGTTATGGCCTTAGTTGGGCTTGTATTGTCAATGCAAATGGGCTTATCTATGGCACTTGTTATGGATCCCAGCAGCGGTAGCCAAGTCGCTTTATTGGGACAGATATTTTGGTTGATGGCAGCGTTACTTTTTTTTGCTGCAGATGGGCATTTAATAACCTTACATATTATGACACAAAGCTTTACGGTATGGCCGATAGGAACAAGTATTTATGATGTTGATATTCGTGCCATTCTCAATTTGTTTGGTTGGCTATTTGCTTCTACCTTGTTGTTATCTTTGCCTGGTGTTATCGCAATGTTATTAGTTAATTTAACCTTTGGTGTTGCTAGTAGAGCTGCTCCTTCTTTAAATATTTTTGTATTAGGTTTTCCAATGGCTTTGTTAATGGGCTTCTTTTGTGTATTTATGACGCTAACCTATACTGGTGGTGCTTTTTCAAGTCTGACTTACTATGTATTGTCTGTTTTTAATGATGCGATGGGCTAAATAATGTCTGAAGATAGTTCACAAGAAAAAACAGAAAAACCTTCCGAAAAACGCTTGAAAAAAGCACGTAAAGATGGACAAGTTGCGCGTTCTAAAGAATTGAATACCGCTATTTTGTTAATGACTAGCATTGCTGGCTTACTTTTTTTTGCGGATATGTTTTATGGCTTATTGTTAGAGATAATGCATAATACGATGATTTTAGATCATAGTATTTTGGATAATACAAAACTAATGCCTATTGCGATAGGCAATGCACTTTTAGATATGCTTTCCACGTTAGTCCCTTATTTACTTTTAGGATTTTTAGCCATGTGGATTACAGGTATTCTACCCGGTGGATTTGTTTTTTCAATTGGTCTGGTAGCACCTAAGTTCAGTAAACTTAATCCGATAAAAGGTTTAGGGAAAATGTTTGGTAAACAATCATTAACCGAATTACTCAAATCAATAGTAAAAATAGCGTTGCTTAGTATTTGTTTATACACCTTTTTAACGCAGTTGTGGGGGCAACTGGTGGCTTTACAAAGCCAAGACCTCAATGTCGCTATTTCTCATGGCATAGAGTTATTATTTCTAGCAATGATTATTACGGTGACATTATTACTCATTGTTGCAGCCATTGATGTACCTATTCAGCAGCATCAAACGCTGAGTAAGATAAAGATGAGTCACCAAGAAGTAAAAGAAGAACGAAAGTCATCCGATGGTAGTCCTGAAATAAAGAATCGAATAAGGCAAATTCAATACCAGCAAGCGAATAGGAAAATAGAAGAACGAGTGCCTAATGCTGATGTAATTATAACAAATCCAACCCATTATGCTGTTGCCATTCGCTATAGTGAAGACAAAGCAAAAGCGCCTTATGTTGTGGCTAAAGGGATGGATGAAATGGCTTTACGTATTCGTGAAGTTGCTCGTAGCCACAATAAGGAAATTATTTCATTACCTGCGCTTGCACGAGCCGTTTATTTTTCAACTCGTATTGATCAAGAAGTACCAAGAGGGCTTTATACTGCAGTTGCCTATGTTTTAACGTATGTTATGCAATTAAAAGCTTACAAACAGGGGCGCGGACAAGCCCCAGCCCCATTACCTAAACTTAAAATTCCTGCAAATTTGCAGAAACCATAACTGTGGAGTATAAAATTGAACTGGCGTAGCTTTACTCGACCTTATACAGCAATACCTGTATTACTTTTAGCCATTTTAGCTATGGTTATATTGCCTTTACCTGCCTGGCTATTAGATACGCTATTTACTTTTAATATCGTACTTTCTGTTATTGTTTTATTAGTGGCCGTATCAAGTAAAAGGCCACTAGATTTTTCTGTCTTTCCAACCATTTTATTAGTTGCGACGTTAATGAGGCTTACGCTTAATATTGCGTCAACTCGTGTTGTTTTACTACATGGTCATGAAGGCTCAGATGTTGCCGGGCGTGTAATCCAAGCTTTTGGTGAAGTTGTTATTGGTGGTAACTATGTAGTTGGTATTGTTGTATTTATTATATTAATGGTGATCAACTTTCTAGTTATTACTAAGGGTGGAGAGCGAATATCTGAAGTTGCTGCTCGTTTTACCTTAGATGCTATGCCTGGTAAGCAAATGGCAATTGATGCCGATTTAAACGCAGGTTTAATAGGTCCTGAGCAAGCGAAAGAGCGACGTGTTACAATCGCGCAAGAAGCCGATTTTTATGGCTCTATGGATGGCGCTTCAAAGTTTGTTCGTGGTGATGCTATTGCCGGACTGATTATTTTAGTCATCAATTTACTTGGTGGTGTCAGTATTGGTGTTTTCCAGCATGATTTGAGTATGGCTGAAGCATTCCAACGATTTGCTTTATTAACCATTGGTGATGGCCTTGTAGCACAAATTCCTTCATTACTACTTGCCGTTGCTGCGGCGATTATTGTTACTAGAATGAATGATGCAGGTGATATTAGTGAAACTGTTGGTTCGCAATTATTAGCCTCTCCTCGTGTCATTTTTACTGCTGCCCTAATAATGCTGATTCTAGGTGTTGTGCCAGGTATGCCAATGTTTGCTTTTGTGAGCTTTGGTTTACCCTTATTATATGCTGCTTGGCGTTTGCAAAAATCATCACCTGACGATGGCTTAATTGAAGCTGAAAGTATTACCGAGACAATATCTAATGAACTGATCGCACTTAAATGGAAAGACATACCGCATGTTGAACATTTGTCTGTTGAGTTAGGTTTTCGACTTGTTTACCTTGCCGACAAAAGCAAAGGTGAAGAATTAGTGAAAACATTGCGAGGTGTTCGTAAAAATTTATCTGAGCAATTAGGTTTTTTGCTGCCAGAAATTAGAATTAAAGATAATCTGAGATTAAATCCACAAGAGTATAAAATCAAACTTGCTGGGATAGCGGTCGCTGCGGCGCAATTAAATGCGAAACAATTGTTAGCGCTAAATACCGGTGATGTATACGGACAACTAGATGGTGAGTTAACAACCGATCCTGCCTATGGCCTAGAGGCTGTTTGGATAGCTGAAGAGGCGAAAGCTAAGGCCTTAAACATGGGGTATTCAGTTGTTGATTTAGGCACTGTGATTGCGACTCATACTGGTAAAGTTATCAAAGAGCATCTAGATGAATTATTTGGTTATGAGGATATTCAACGCCTCAATGAGCGTTTAAAAGAGATTTCACCAGGTTTAGCTGAAGCACTTGAAAAAGCATTACCGATTAATTTACAACTGAAAGTTATGCGCTTACTTTTACGTGAGCATGTTGCTTTGGGTGATATAGTAACCATTGCAGGCACTCTTATTGATAGTGTTGAAGTAACAAAAGATCCTATTTTACTTACCTCTGATGTTCGTTGCGCACTGCAACGAGTTCTGGTGAAACAAGTGATGGGTGAACGAGATGAACTAGCCGTATATAGCTTAGACGAAAAACTAGAACAAACGATGCAAAGTTCACTTGATCAAGCAATGCAGTCAGGCAAAGTGGCATTAGATAGCTTTCCGGTGGATCCTAATTTGCTCGGCCAATTTCAACGTACAATGCCAGCTATTATGGACGATATGAAAAGTAAAGGTATTACCCCTGTACTTATAGTGATTCCACAGTTACGACCTTTATTAGCTCGTTATGCTCGTTCGTTTACCAAAGGTAGCTTAAGTGTATTATCTTATAATGAAGTACCGGATAATGTGAGAGTGAATATTATTGGATCGTTAGGTTAGTATCCGTACTATATTTTAGGGGAAGGTTTTGCGTGAATGGCAGAGCCTAAATATAGTAGATTAACGCTTGTTTTTATTTTTTAGTATTGGCTTATTAGCATTCACTTAGTTGTCACACTTTTACATTATTGTGGTAGTTGTTTGCTAATGTGTTATTTGTTAAAAATAATGCTTGTTTAATTCACTTTATTAAAAAGCTATTAATTACAATACATTAAATATAAAGTAAATATAAAGTAAATATAAAGTAAATGCGAATTATGTATGAATATTTGATAGTAGATGATTGCAATTCAGCCGCCGTTACTTATAATGAATGAATCGAAATAGTAATTAATAGCTATTTTTTATGGAATCGGGTAGGAATAAACTAAGAAAATTAAATAGCAAACTATTTGAAAGAATAGGACGCAAAGCTTCCAATCTAAAGCTTAATTATTAAGTCAAGATTGTGGGAGTTACATTAACTTAGCGGTAGTTTTCATCTCACCTATATATATATGTGATGTTCCGCTTATTGCTAGTATTTTACAAGGAACGGGTACATAAATGTTAAATTGTTTCCCTCAATTTTTTAGTTTTATTCTATTTTTTTCAACCTTATTATTTACGCAGCAAAGTAAAGCAGAGCGTAACATTCAACAAACCTACGAAGACAGCACTTGGCAAGTCAGTGGTGATTCTTTTCATTGTCAGTTAACACAAACCATTGATGAGTACGCACAGCTGAGTGTAACATCTAAAGCAGGTGAGCCTCAAAACTTGAGTCTTCAGTGGTTATTAACTGATCGCGAAATTACCAATGTGCAAGTGTTTGCACGCCGAGCAGATTGGCAACCAGCACAAATATCACCTCCTAAGATAATGTTTAATTCATCTGAAATAGAACAGCAACAAGTTTATTTTTACTCAGGCATTGCCTCGTTATTACGAGTGATTAAACAAGGTTTTTGGCTTGATGCTATTATTGGCTTTGGTGATGAAGAGTTACGTTTAACGTTTGCAAATACGTTTAGTGATAATGTGATTTCAAAGTATCAAGCTTGTCGTCACCAGCTTGCGCCATTATCGTGGGATCAAGCACGAGATCATGGTTTTGAATTTGAATTGGGTGAGCGAATAGTAAAAAAACAGGCAGACATTACTTTTTTAAAAAATTTAGCGCGATATATAGCATTAGATCCTAACGTTGAAAAAGTCATGATAGATGGCCATACTGATGATGTAGGTTCACCACTGGCAAATAGATTGCTTTCTAAAGAACGAGCAGATGATGTAGCTGCTCGTTTAGTCGAATTTGGCTTGTCAGAAAATATGCTAGAAGTGCGTGCACATGGTCAGCGTTATCCTGTTGCTAACAATAGTACAATTCTTGGGAAATCTTCAAATCGACGAGTATTAGTTCGTTTATTTAGACGCTCAAATTGATTTCGACCAAGGAGAAAATGATGGATCAAAAATACCTATTGTGGTTTGCACACACAAAACCTAGTCGAGAAATTGAAAATACTGTAAGTGGTGAAAACTTTAAACTGTTACATACTAACTCACTTCCCGATGCAATTAGTTATTGTTTAGACTTAAAGCCTCAGCTGATTTTTATTGATGCTGATAATGATCAAATGTCACTCGTTGACTTAGTAACATTAGTTCGTAGAACTTGCAAAAATGGTCAAATAATATCACTTGTTGACTCCTCCCAAAGTGAGCTTGCTTCCCTGTCATTAAGTAAGGGCGGCGCAGTTGACTTTTTACTTAAACCTTTTTTTCCTGAACAGCTTAAATTAACTATCCGCAATGCTGAGTCTATGAAGCAAGGAGCAGAAGGTTTAATTGCTGTCTCTAATAAATCTCAACAATTGTTACGTTTAGCCAACCGTGCAGGGCAGACTAATGCAAGTGTGTTGATTATGGGAGAATCAGGAACGGGCAAGGAGAAATTGGCGCATTTTATTCATAAGGCGTCTGCTCGTGCAGATAAACCTTTCGTTGCTATTAATTGTGCAGCAATTCCAGAGAATATGCTTGAGTCAATGTTATTTGGCTATAACAAAGGTGCTTTCACTGGGGCTACTAGTAATCAAGTCGGTAAGTTTGAATTAGCTAACGGTGGGACGATTGTATTAGATGAAATTTCTGAATTACCATTAGAACTTCAAGCTAAGTTATTAAGAGTTATTCAAGAACGAGAAGTCGAGCGATTAGGCAGTCATCAACGTATTAAGCTTGATATTAGAATTATAGCTTCTTGTAATAAGCCGTTGCGAGAGCAAGTAGAAAAAGGTTTGTTTAGAGAAGATTTATTTTATCGTTTAGATGTTTTACCCCTTAGTTGTCCAACGCTTAGAGAGCGCTCTGAAGATATAATCCCATTAGCAAAACATTTTATTACTAAGTATGGATCAGAGAAGTTTAGTTTCAGCCCACAAGCTGAAGATATTTTACTTTGTTACAACTGGCCGGGTAATGTTCGTGAGTTAGAAAATGTGATTCAAAGAGCGATTGTCATGGCTAGAGGAGCAGAGATCCAAGTTGATGATTTGAATTTACCTCATTGTTTTCAACAAGCAGCAAAAATTTGTGCTAGCCAGTTAAGAAGTAATAAGAAACAAGCGGAATTTGATTATATATATGATTTATTAGGTCGCTTCAAAGGACACAGAAAACAGACTGCAGAGGCTCTAGGTGTTAGTACTCGTGCACTAAGATACAAACTTGCTGCTATGCGTGAAAATGGCATCGATATAGATGCAATAGCTTAAATTTAAGGAATTAAAAATGTCACCAATTGAAAGCCAAAGATTAATGCTGGGTAAAATGACTGATATGCAGCAAATTGCGACTGATCGTATTATGCCTGCTGATATTACTGCAGATCGAATTATGTCTACTGAGATTAATACGCAGTTTTATGGAAGTAGTGATTCTATTAGTGGAGATTTTAAAACGGTTGTGCGCTCTATTAATGAGCAGCAAAATATTTCAGGCCAAATGATGGCTGCTGTTGATACTGGGCGTAGTGATGACGTCGTAGGTGCAATGGTTGCAAGTCAAAAAGCTAGCTTGAGTTTTTCTATGTTAATGGAAATTCGAAATAAAGTGTTAAATGGCGTTGACGATGTCATGCGCATGTCGCTGTAATAGGAAAGTATTAAAGTATGAAAGGTGAATTAACAAAAGCTGAACCACAACCAGGTAATGAAGTGAACTTGCGCGAGAAAGTGGTTAACTTTTCCAATAAAATTAGTACAGCAGCGAGCCATGGTGAAAGAAACGTAGCAACAATTGCACTATTAGCTACTTTGGTTGCAGCCACTATTGTTATTATTTTATGGACATCAGCAAAAAATTACGTGCCTCTATATGGCAATCAAGAAAGTTATGATAAAGCTAATATTCTTGAAATTTTAGATAAAGAAGAAATTACCTTTCGAATAGATACTGATAGCGGTAATATCTTGGTGCCTCAAGAAAAGCTTGCTGATGCTCGTATCACTTTAGCTGCAAGAGGCATTAAAGCTTCTATGCCAGAAGGTATTGAAAATATTGGCACTAAAGTCTCAATGGGTACTAGTCAATTTATTGAATCAATGCAATATCAACATGCGCTCGAAGGAGAGCTTGCTCGTACAATAATCAATATGCAGGGAATACGTAATGCTCGTGTTCATTTAGCTATTCCGAAGCGTACTTTATTTGTTGGTCGTAATGAGCAACAAACTGCGGCATCGGTAATGGTTGATTTAGCACCTGGGCATGAATTGAAAGCTGAAAATGTTGAGGCGATTATCTCGTTAGTGATTGGTAGTGTACCTGGGCTAGATCCACGTTCTGTTTCTGTTGTTGATCAACGTGGCAAGTTACTCAGTGGTAACTTATACGATAGTACCCCTATCGGTAAGGAAACAGATAAGAAGCTCGCTTTTATTGAAAAAGTAGAGCGTAACATCGAGCAACGAGCATCGATTATGCTATTACCTATTTTAGGTGAAGGCAACTATCGAATTCAGGTCTCAACAGAAGTTGATTTCAGTGTTGTTGAGGAAACTAAAGAAGCCGTTGACCCTCAAAGTGTTCTTAAGCAAGAGCGATTAAAATCAGACTCTATGGAAGACCAATTTGCAGGCGGAATTCCGGGAGCACTGGCGAATGAACCACCATTACCTGACGCGAACGAAGAAGAAGATAACAACGAGCGAATTTCTGAACGTAGTGAGAGCAGTCGTGAATATGAAAATGGTCGTTCTGTAACACATACTCGCTATGAAGTTGGTCGTTTAACTACTATGAGTTTATCCGTACTGGTAAATGAGGCTGCATCGAGCACTGAAGACGGTTGGCAGCAAGAAAATCTTGATTCTTTAGGTCAAATGGTAAAAACCGCAACGGGATATAACCTAGAGCGCGGTGATCAGTTTAATATTACCAGCTTCGCTTTTGTTGAGGCAAAAGTACTAGCACCGGGTGAAGGATTACAGTGGTGGCAGATGCCTGAAGTACGTGAATATGCGCGTTATATTTTTGGTTTGTTGATAAGTATACTACTGATTTTATTTGGTGTACGTCCACTTGTGAACCATTTAATTAAAGGTAAAAATATTACGACTCCTGCTGCAAGCCTTGCTGATGATCAAGCGAATGCAGCTAACTCAGAGCACACGTTTGAGCGTCAAAGTACACCGCTTGATGACGCACTTGAGAAAAGTTCAACTGAAGAAAGTAAAACTGCTGGATCTAATGCTAATGCTAATTCTACTATTGCGCTACCTAAAATTGGTAGTGACTTTGAAGAGCAAATTGCACATATGCAATTATTGGCGAGCCGTGAAACTGAGCGTGTGACATCAGTCATTAAATATTGGGTAGAGCAAGGAGTTGAAAGTGAATCAGGAAAATCATGATGGTATAGATATATCAGCAAAAGGGCCAGATCGTGCCGCTATATCAATACCAGCACTAGACCGTGCAGCTATTTTATTACTCAGTATGGGTGAAGAAAATGCGGCAAGTGTTATACGTAAATTAGGTCGACGAGAAGTTAAAGCTATTTCAGAACGTATGGCAAAAATATCCAATATTACCAAAAATGATGTTGCTAATACACTGACCCACTTTTTTGATTGTTATCGTAATGAAAGTGGCGTAAATGGTGCTTCTCGTGCATACCTAGAACGTGCTTTGGATAAGGCTGTAGGTCGACGTCTTGCTCGAGGTATGCTTGATGATATTTACGGTGGTGCTATGAATGATGATTTACGTCGTTTGGAATGGGTGCCTGCCGAACTTATTATGCGTTTTTTAGAGCAAGAACATGTACAAATGCAGGCGCTATTTTTGGCTTTTTTACCGCCAGAGCAAGCGGCAGCTGTTATAGCACTATTTCCAGAGGCAAAACATGATGATTTATTGTACCGGATAGCAAGTTTACGCGAAGTCAGTGAACATGTAATGGACGATATTCGTTTGACAATTGAAGCTTGTATTGAATTTGTCGGTTGTCAAGTTGGTGCACAGGTTAATGGTGTTGATAAAGTAGCTGAAATTATGAGTCGATACAGTGGTAATAAGAGTCATATTATCTCGGTAATGAAAAAGCACGATAATAATGTTGCGGATGCGATCCAAGAGCGTATGTATGACTTTAGCAGTCTAACTTTACAGTCAGACGAAATATTATCTCAATTGTTAAATGATATACCAGATGAACTTTGGACGATGGCATTAAAAGGATCGAAACCTGATTTTATGGAACGTCTATTAAGCTCGTTACCTAAGCGTTTGGCACAAGTATATACACAGCAAATTGAAAACTTAGCATCACAGCCTGTTAGTAAAGTTGAAGGCGCTAGACGGGAAATTATGAACATAATACGAGATATGAGTAAAAAAGGTGAAGTTGATTATAGGCTCTTCCAAGAAGAAACGGCTGGTTAATGATGAGTGAACCGTTTCGATTTCCTACGCTGGAAAAAACTGATCAGCAGCAAAGCTTACATCAACGATTAGAGCAAGCCGAAAAGTTTGGTTGGCAAAAAGGCTTTGATGAAGGCGTGCGTCAGAACACTGAAGAAAAAAAAGAAAAAATGGCTCAGGAAATTAATGAGCGAGTGGAAGCGTTAATTAAAGAGCAGTTAGATGAGCATAAACAAGCATTACTTTCGCGCTTTAATGTTCTATTTGAACAGTCTGAAAAAAATATTAACTTACAGTCAGATGACGTTATTAAAGAGTTATGTGTCTTAATCACTAAAGTCACAAAAACGGTATTAGATTGTGAGTTAAAAATGCAGCCTGAACGTATGATAGTTCTTGTTCAGCAAGCTATAGAACTATTAGCTGGGCGCGACAAGATCAAGGAAATTATTTTTTCATCAGCCGATAAAGATTGGCTTGATGGCGTTGGCTTAGAGGTTTTTACCACACAGGTTACGTTTGATGAACAGCTACCCCAAGGTGATGTTCAACTGATTGCTGATAAGCAAACGCATAGTTTATCATTCTCGCAACGTTTAGATGCCTTGCTAAGTGAAGCTACTACTGCGCTACTGAGCGATGATTAATGAATAACACCCTATTAGATCGCTTAGGAAAAGCAACTTCCGCGTTAACATCTCCGCCGCTATTACAAAGCTATGGCCGCTTAGTCCGTGTAAATGGCTTAACACTAACAGCGGTGGGTGGCGTTTTTACTATGGGGAAAAAATATCAAGTAGAGAGTATTGATGGTACTTGGTATGACGTTGAAGTAATTGGTTTTCATGAGTCTGAAGCTTATTTAATGCCATTAAATAAAATACAAGACTTGTATGCTGGCGCTCGTGTTAGAGTGGCAAAAAATGAGCCTTCTATTTGTATTGATAAGCGATTATTGGGGCGTGTACTTGATGCACAAATGAATCCTATTGATGGCCTAGGGCCATTGGCACAAGATCAAAGTAGTGTCCCGCTTAAACTTTCAAAATCCGCTCAATTGAACCCCTTACAACGTAAAGGTGTAACAGAACCATTAGATGTTGGTATTCGAGCTATTAATAGTTTATTTGCTGTGGGTAAAGGCCAGCGCTTGGGGTTGTTTGCAGGGTCAGGGGTAGGTAAAAGTAAACTATTAGGTATGATGACTAAGTTTACCTCGGCGGATGTTGTTATTGTTTCGCTTGTCGGTGAGCGAGGTTGGGAAGTTAAAGAATTTATCGAACAAAGCCTGGGTCCCGAAGGCTTAAAAAAAGCAATTATTATTGCTTCTCCAGCTGATGATTCTCCTTTGCTTAGGGCTAAAGCTGCTGAGTTAAGCCACCAACTGGCAATTTATTTTCGTGATCAAAATCTCAATGTGCTGCTACTGATGGATTCATTAACGCGATATGCGCAAGCATACCGTGAAATAGGCCTATCTGTAGGAGAATTACCTGCTTCTAAAGGCTATCCACCTTCAGTGTATAGTAAATTAACTCAGCTGGTTGAAAGCTCAGGTAATAGCGAAAAAAGCCAAGGGTCAATGACGGCGATTTATACTGTACTAGCCGAAGGTGATGATCAGCAAGATCCTATTGCTGATAACGCGCGGGCAATCTTAGATGGTCATATTGTACTTGATCGTACGTTGGCTGAAAAAGGGCATTATCCGGCGATAAATATTGGTGCCTCTATTAGTCGTGTTATGCCAAATATTGTTAATCCAGCGCAACTGCAAAATTGCTATACATTAAAGAAATTATACAGCCGCTACTTACAAGTTCATGAGCTTATTCCTCTTGGTGCATATCAAGCGGGTAAAGATGCAGAACTCGATGCCGCTGTGACTTTATATCCAAAAATTGAAGCATTTTTGTGTCAAAATCTTAATGAAAAAATTAATTTTTCGGACTCTGCTTTACAGTTAGAACTGATAATGGGGAAGTATAATGCTAACTAAGTTTAAAGATATGCAAAAAGACAAGCTTGACCAAATGCTAGTTAAACAATCAGAATTACAGCAACGCAGTGCCCAAGAAAAACAACGTTTACAATTATTACAACAGCATATTGACAGCATGGAAAAGAATGTAAGCATGCAATCATCAATAGGTTTGCAAAATCTTTCTGGTATGAAAGTTATATTGAACAACTTATCTAACCAACAAAGTGAATTAATAACTCAGTCACAAAATGACGAAACACGCCAACAAAAAGCCTGTTTAACACAGATGAACTTCACAAAAGGAATAGAAGGGATTGTTCAAAGTCGGCATCAAGTAGCACGAGAACAAATACAGCATCAAGAAAATAAAGACCTAGATGAAATGGTTATTCAAGGCTATGTTCGGAATAAACAGATAGGCTAACCCCATTTACACTTAGTTGATAGGGTTAAATTACAGCGTAACCCTATAATGATAATAACTCATATTTAATCGATTTAACCCCATTTTACTCCTTCTTCAGGAGTTACCAATCTCACTAGCTATGTGATCATTTCTACTTGCTAAAATCACCAACTACATCGTTATTTAATAATTAGAACAACTAGTTATTGAAATAAATGCCTGTATTTAGCAATTTTTTCTACGTATAAAATTGTTCACTGAATTAATGAAACGAGTATTAAAATCAATCTCATGATCTTTTTCATCTTGATATTTATACAGTTCATTGTTTTTATTTGTATTTTCTTATTTATATTGCGATAAATAAATCAAAAAATACAAAAGTTAGTAATGAAATTAACGATAGCTGTCATTATTTTTATTAACAAATCTGTTGACTATATAAACTCTTGGTGGGATTATGCTCGGTAGTTGGGCATTTGCCCTGATGTGTTTATAAAAATAAAATAGTTAAATAAAGTGAAATTATTGCGTTAAATAATAGCTTCACTTTCTCTAGGTCTGATTTTGCTAATTGTTACGCAAATACTTTCGATCTTACTGAATTTACGGTTAATACATAAAATAAAATAAAAGAAAAATAATAGAGGAATAAATATGTGAATACATATTTATTCCTCTTAATATATGTTTATAAAATGAAAATGGGGAAGAACTTAAATGTCTGATATTCAGAGAGATAATTCATTTAGTGATATAAATGAAGAACAAATGCCCGTTGCAAAAAGCAAATTACATGGCTGGAAACATTTTGCCGGTTTATATGCTGGTGAGCATGTGGCCGCAACAGAATTTGTAATTGGAGCAACCTTTGTTGCCTTAGGTGCATCGACCAAAGATATCCTCTTAGGTTTGGTTATCGGTAACTTATTAGCAATGATGTCTTGGCGGTTATTAACAGCACCAATTGCCGTTGAAACCCGCTTAAGTTTATATAATTACCTTAATAAAATTGCGGGTAATTCAATGACTAAGCTTTATAATTGGGCTAACGTCGTTATATTTTCCGTAATATCCGCAGCCATGATCACCGTATCCTCTACCGCGGTCAGATTTTTATTTGATATTCCAGCACAGCTGAATTGGTACCCAAGCAGCTTTTGGTTTGTGGCTATTGTTCTAGCGGTAGGCTCTATAGTCGTGTTTGTTGCTATGTACGGGTTTTCTACGGTCGCTGACTTCTCCAAAATATGTGCGCCTTGGTTATTTGTTATTTTCATCGCGGGCTCATTCACGCTTTTCCCTGCGTTATCTAATCATGTTTTAGGAACCACAACCTTAACAGGGTGGGGCGATTTTATGACTATTGGTGATAGCTCTATTTGGACCGGATTTACCAGTGATGGTGAAAAGGGCATTGGCCTGTTTGAAGTTATTGGTTTCGCTTGGGCAGCTAACTCAATTACACACTTTGGTTTAATTGATATGGCTATATTCCGTTTTGCTAAACGTAAAAGTTATGGTTTGTTTTCTGGTGTTGGTATGTTCTTCGGTCATTACCTAGCATGGATATCGGCAGGTATTATGGGCGCAGGCGCTGCGGTATTACTTAAAACAAGTATTACCTCATTAGATCCTGGTGATGTTGCCTACCACGCATTAGGTTTAACTGGTTTTGTGATTATTATTATTGCCGGCTGGACAACAGCTAACGCTAATTTATACCGTGCAGGCCTAGCTGCTCAGTCTATTTTTGTAAATCAATCACGTGAAAAAACAACGGCGATTGTTGGTGTTGTTACTGTAATTATTGCGTGTTTCCCATTTGTATTCTCTCAAATGTTACCGCTATTAACTTATGCTGGTTTATTAGTTGTGCCCGTTGGCGGTATTGTATTTGCGGAACATGTTTTATTTCCAAAGGTTGGTTTAACGCGTTACTGGGCTCAATACCAAAAAATTTCTCGTAGTGTTCCAGCGATTGCCACTTGGGCTTTAGCATTAGTATTTGGCTTTGGTTTAAATATTTTAGATGTTATGTCTTTTTATTACTTATTCATCCCTACCTGGATATTTAGCATTGTTATTTATACCTTCTTAGCTAAGCAATATGGTGCTGATAAAGATTACACAAGAGAAGAAGCAGCAGAATTATTTGAGCAACAAGAAATTATTGCCTATCAAGCTGAGCAAGCTATTAACAACAAGCCTTTTATTCTTGATACAAGTTTAATAAGCAAACTGTTAAATGTTGTCTCAGTTATTTCATTATTAGTTATTACTGGCTTTGCTTGTCAGGTTATGTTTTTTAGCGAAAGCATGGACATTTATGATGCTAATAAAGCGGAATTTGAATTTTACTGTTTCATTTTTACTATCACGTATTTCGCTAGCGCCTATATGTCGCTTAAACGTGAAAAAGCGCTGAACAAGTAACAATTCAGTAAATAGTAATTTAAATAATACATCTAAAAAATTGGATAGCCTGAATGAGTGTTATCCAGCAAATATTTTAGGGTTAATCCTATTAAGTAAGGCTAAATACATGACCACTACCCCACTAAATGAAACCCAAAGCAGCTCGTTAAACCAGTTAACATTAGCTAATTTACCTAGCAATATTGATATTCCTACTTATGATCGTACTAAGCTTAAAGCGGGTATTGTGCATATTGGTGTCGGTGGTTTTCATCGTGCACATCAAGCGATGTATGTTAATGAATTATTGAAAAAACCTGGCTCAGAGCAATGGGCTATCTGTGGTGTGGGTTTACTAGAAAATAATCGTGGTTTACGTGATATTTTAGTTAAACAAGACTACTTGTATTCTTTAGTGGTACGTCACCCTAATGGCCAAATAGATAATAAAGTTATTGGCTCGATGATTGATTTTATCTTCGCACCAGACAGCAAACAAGCAGTGATAGAGAAGTTAGCACATAACGACACTAAAATTGTATCGTTAACTATTACAGAGGGTGGTTATAACCTAAACCCTATTACAGGCGATTTAAATTTAGAAAACGCCAGTATAATACACGATATTGAAAACCCTGAAGATCCAACTACCGCATTTGGTTATATCGCTGCGGCTTTGCAAATACGTAAAAACCAAGGCATGCCAGCTTTCACTGTGCAATCTTGTGACAACATTCAACATAATGGTGCTGTAACTCGTAAAATGTTACTTACTTTTACACAGCAGCAAGATCCTGAATTAAGCCAGTGGATTGCAACGCATGTTGAATTTCCAAATGCTATGGTAGATCGTATTACGCCGGTAACAACAAAAACTGATATCGAATACGTTGCTGACACTTTTGGTTTAACCGACGAATGGCCTATTACTTGTGAGTCATTCTCGCAATGGGTAATTGAAGACAACTTCAGTGACGGCCGTCCAAATTGGGATTTAGTTGGTGCTCAGTTTGTCACAGATGTAACACCGTTTGAAAAAATGAAAATACGTTTATTGAACGCAGGTCATTCAGTATTAGGTTTATTAGGTTCAATCCACGGTTACGCAACGATAGATGAAACCGTATCAGATAAAGACTTTGCCCAATACTTACGCGCTTTTATGGATTTAGAGGTTACGCCATTACTTGATGAGCTAGAGGGTATTGATTTAGAAGAATACAAAGACACGTTAATTGAACGTTTCTCAAATCCAAATATTAAAGATAACCTAGCGCGTATTTGTTCGGAAAGTTCAGCTAAATTGCCTAAGTTTTTAATCGCAACGATTAGCGAAAACTTAGCGCTGGGTCGTGACTGTTCATTAGCCACGTTAGTTATTGCAACCTGGTGTTTATACAGCGACAAACAAGTTAATGAAGCAGTAGAAGCGTTAGATATTCAAGATGCAATGCAAGGTGAACTTGCTAAGTATGCGCATAAAACCACTGAAGACAAGTTAGCTTTCTTAAGAATTAATAGCTTGTTTGGCGATCTTATTGAACAACCTGCTTTTAGTGAGCTGTATGCCCAAGCGATTGATGAATTATATTTACCAATAAGCAATATCAAAAATATTATGAAAAACACGCTTAACCAAAAACTAGCAGCGGAGAAATTATAATGAATAGCTTATTCATCAATGATAAAGCGCCAAGTGAAATCACCATCAATTGCTTTGGTGAAGTGTTATGGGATTGTTTTGCTAGTGGTAAACGTTTAGGTGGCGCGCCATTAAACGTATGCTTACGCTTAAACTCTCTTGGCATAAAAGCGCAAATGCTCAGTGCTGTGGGTGATGATATTTTAGGCCATGAAATATTAGAGCAAATTAAAAGCCGACAAATGAATACTGACTTTATTGCCGTTAATTCGACAAAGAAAACCAGTACGGTTGAAGTGACATTAGATCAAAGTGGCTCAGCCTCTTACGAAATTGTGGCAGATACAGCTTGGGATAACATTGTTTTAACGCCTGCACTTATTGAACAAGTAATGTCTGCTGATATTTTTGTTTTTGGTAGTTTAATTGGCCGTCAAGCAACCTCATTAAACACATTAAGAGAGTTAATAGAGGTAGCAAAATTTAAGATTTTTGATGTTAACTTACGTAAACCTCATTATCAGCTTGAAACTTTAGTTGAACTGATGAAAGTGGCAGATTTTGTTAAGTTGAACGATGATGAACTATATGAAATTGCGCATGCTATGGGCTCTAAATTTAACTCGTTAGAACAAAATCTTGAGTTTATTGCCGAAAAAACTAATACACCTTATATGTGCGTCACCAAAGGTTCTCATGGGGCTTTGCTTAAAATTAATGATAAAAACTATTATAACTCAGGCTTTCTTATCAACGTTGTTGATACGGTAGGCGCGGGTGATTCATTCTTAGGTTCTTTGATTTATCAGCTCTGTAATACAACTAATGCACAATATGCGGTTGATTTTGCCTGTGCTGTTGGTGCTATGGTGGCACAAAGTCATGGTGCGACACCTGAATTATCAATTCAAGATATTGAACAGTTTATTAATCCAGCGTAACGACAGCTAATTCAGTCATTGATTATATTGAAGAACCATTATCTGGCGCGACTTAACTTTTAATTAGTGCTGAATGGGTAATAACATAATCAATTTGGTATTATTGTAGTAGTATCTGTTGGATTAACTGACTGATTAACTAAGTAATTGAGCAAAACTCAATAAGGATAAGTAGAGTTGACCAAATCTATAGCTATATCTACACATGAACCGATACATTTAATTATCTTCGATTGTGATGGCGTGTTAGTCGATAGTGAAATATTAAGTCAGCGTGTATTGCTAAGCATGCTTAAAGAGCTAGGCGTAGTAGTATCTGAAGATTATTTCCTTACTAACTTCCTAGGGTTTAATTTTAAGCATGTTACGGCTAAAGTCTTTGACGACTTTTCAGTTATCCTTACTAGTGAATTTCGCGAACGCTATCGAGCAGAGCTTATTAAAGTTTTTGCCGTCGAGCTTCAACAGACAAATGATCTTGAGTGGATGCTATCTCAGCTTAAGGTAAACAGCTGTGTTGCTACGAGTGGTAGCCCAGAAAAAGTAAAAAACTCGTTACATTATACCAAGCTTGAAGACTATTTCGCTGGCAAGGTATTTACCTCTTCTGAGGTTAAAAACGGGAAGCCAGCCCCTGATCTATTTTTACATGCCGCTAAAAAAATGGGTGTTGCACCTGAAAATTGTTTAGTAATAGAAGATTCGAATGCAGGTGTGTGCGCTGCCCAAGCGGCTAATATGAATGTCATCAGGTATGTTGGCGCTAGTCATTTTAAAACTATCGTTACTCAAATGCCTGATGGTATTAATATTGATAGATTTAATAGTGATAGTTTTAAGAGTGTTTGTACAATTGAGCATTGGCAACAATTATTAGAGCAAGTACCTTCGCTTATTTCATCATGCAACATCGAGAGGTAACACGTGTTAAAGCGATCTAAGTCAGAAATAAGAAAGTTAGACGATGCCGCTAAAGCCGGTTGGTTGTATTACGTTGCAGGTAATACGCAAGAAGAAATAGCTAAAAAACTCAATATATCGCGTCAATCAGCGCAGCGAATGGTAGCATTATCAGTTAGCGAAGGCTTGATTAAAGTCAGGTTAGAGCATCCAATAGCTAAGTGCATGGACCTTCAGCTCCAGCTTAAAAGTCGTTTTGGCTTAACGTCATGTACGGTTGTGCCAAGCGACAATAGTGAGCCAAATTCTACATTAGGACTTGCTCAAGCGGGCGCTAAAGAAATAGAATTTCATTTAAAATCGCCAGAGCCGAAAGTAATAGCGATGGGAACTGGTCGAGTTTTACGTGCTTGTGTGGAAGAATTGGCTTTATTGAACTGTGAACAACATCAAATAGTTGCTTTATTGGGTAATATGGCTTTAGATGGTTCAGCTTCATCATACGATGTTGTGATGCGCATGGCTGAACATATTAACGCTAAGCATTATCCTATGCCTTTACCTGTACTTCCGAGCAGCAAAGAAGAAAAAGAACAATTGCATGCTCAGCGCTATATTGCGAATAATTTAAAATTAGCATCGCAAGCTGACGTTACTTTTATTGGGGTAGGTAATTTAGCCATTAATTCACCGCTTCATATAGACGGTTTTGTCAGCCCAGAAGAACTTGAAGAGCTACAAACTAAAGGCGCGGTAGGAGAGTTAATTAGTTGGGTATTAGATGTTGACGGTAATCTGATTGATTGCACTGTTAATCAACGAGTTGCTAGCACTCCTTTGAAAGTAAACCCTGATAAGGCTGTGTATGCTATTGCTGCGGGTGAAGAAAAGGTATTAGCAATATTAGGTGCGCTTAGATCTAAACTAATTAATGGCTTAATCACCAATGAATACACAGCCGAACGCTTATTAAGCATAGCGTAAAACCAGCAACATTTACTGGTGCTATGCTAAATTAATGATGACGACTAAGCTATCATGTTTTGTCAGACTCAATTATTGAAACAAACTTAAATTTTATTATAAAGGCTTATTAAACATGTTAACTAATTCACTGGCATGGCAAAACTTACAAATTCATTATTTAGACAGTAAATCAATTCATCTTAAATCATTGTTTCGTATGGATCCTGAACGATTTGATAGATTTACAATATCTGCCTCAGGATTAACCTTAGATTACTCAAAAAATCATTTAGTACCAGAAACTAAAGCGTTACTTGTTGAGTTAGCAGAACAATGCGGTGTTAAAGAAAAAATAGAAAAAATGTTTTCAGGTGAGCCGATTAATACTACTGAAAACCGTCCGGTGTTACATACAGCGCTACGTAATTTTTCTGATGAACCCGTGTATGTTGATGGCGAAAATATAATGCCATTAGTAAAAAGTACCTTAGACAAAATAAAAAGTTTTGTGGATGATGTCTCTTCAGGTGTTACCAAAGGTTATAGCGGCAAGGCATTTAAAGATATAGTGGCAATTGGTATTGGCGGCTCTTTTTTGGGGCCTAAAATTATGTCTGAAGCACTAAAACCATATCGTCAAAAGCACTTAAATGTACACTATGTTGCCAATGTTGATGGTTGTCATATTCATGATGTGTTGTCAGGGCTAGATCCAGAAACAACCTTGATAATTACCTCATCAAAAACCTTAACGACTCAAGAAACACTAAGAAACACTGAAACAGCTAAAGAATGGTTTTTAGAAAAAGCTGACATTAGTGATATTCAACATAACTTTGCTTGTGTATCGGCCAATGTTGAAGCGGCTAAAAGTTTTGGTATCAGCGAAGAAAATATTTTCCCAATGTGGGACTGGGTTGGCGGACGATACTCAATTTGGTCAGCCATTGGCTTACCACTTGCCATTGGTATTGGTTTTGACAACTATTTAGAGTTTTTAAATGGTGCATTTGAAATGGATGAACATTTTAGAAAAGCACCTTTTGAAGACAATATGCCAGTAATTATGGCGCTATTGGGTATTTGGTATCGAAATTTCCATGGTGCACAGTCGCAAGTATTATTACCGTATTATCATTATTTACGTGGTTTACCTGCTTATATACAACAGCTTGATATGGAAAGTAATGGTAAGTCGGTTAATCTAGATAATAAAGAAACAGACTACGATACTGGTCCTATTATTTGGGGTAGTGAAGGCACGAATGGACAACATTCATTTCATCAATTAATTCATCAAAGTAAAACACCTATACCGGTCGATTTTATTTTGCCGCTTAATCCGCATGTAGATATTTCGGATCATCATGACATGTTAATTGCTAACTGTTTAGGGCAAAGCCAAGCATTAATGGAAGGTCAAACAGAAGAACAAGTTATTGCCGCAATGACAAAAGCAAAATGCAGCACTGATGAAATTAGTTACTTGTCATCTCATAAAGTGATGAAAGGTAACAAACCTAGCAATACTTTACTTATGCCAAAACTAACACCTAAAGCGTTAGGTAGTCTTATTGCCTTGTATGAACATAAAGTTTTTGTGCAAGGTGTTATTTGGCAGATCAACTCGTTTGATCAATGGGGTGTAGAATTGGGTAAAGCCCTTGGCAATGAAATATTTAGTAAGCTGTCGAATGTGGATATGCCTTTGAACGAAGATGGTTCAACGAAAGGTTTGATAAACATTTGCCGAAACAGACGTAATATAAGTTAACGTCGTTAACCGGTTAAATACACAAAATATATAAGCCCTGGTGATTAATGTTATTGCCAGGGCTTAATTTTTAACAACACAACACAACACAACAAAATAGGCATTAATACTGCCAACTTTACCATCGCACCATTATCATTTTTACTTCATACTTATAAGACAATTCGAATGACTCGAATCTAATCTGCTAATTTTCAGTTAGTTTGATCTTTTAAGTTTGTCCTTATTAATAAAAAGTAGAGTATTGAAAAATTAGCCTTCCAATTCATAAAATATTAGCTGACTTGTTGCGTGAGCTAAAAGAGAACCCGAGTGTAGTATTGCAAGCTGAGCCAGGGGCTGGTAAGTCTACCGTTGTGCCGCTTGAGTTGTTAAAAGCTGACTTTTTGAATGGCCAACGAATTATTATGCTTGAGCCTAGACGAATGGCGGCAAGATCAATTGCTAATTACTTAGCTAAATGCCTGGGTGAAAAAGTTGGGGAAACCGTCGGTTACCAAGTCAAAAATGATAAGAAAATATCTGCGGCAACTCGGCTTGAAATTCTAACCGAAGGCGTATTAACAAGAAGGCTTCAGTCAAATCCTGAATTAGACGGTGTTGGGCTGATCATCTTTGATGAATTTCATGAGCGCTCTATTAATACTGATTTGTCACTTATGCTTTCGCTCGAAATTCAACAAGTGATCCGTGAAGATCTCCGTTTGTTAGTGATGTCAGCAACACTAGACACTAATTTAGTATCAAAGTACCTTGATGATGCCCCCGTAATGTTGTGTGAAGGAAGGGCTTATCCTGTTAGTGTTTCTCATCAGAAAACTGACAACAGACAGTTAGCATCAAATGTCTGTAAAGCGATATCTAATGTTATTCAAGATGAAGGTGATATTTTAGTATTCCTACCCGGAGTTGCTGATATCAAAAGGTGTATTTCACAGGCGACAACCGTATTTTCATCACATCAAAACCTTAAACTTATTGCCTTATATGGTGCATTGCCATTAGAAGAGCAGGAAAAGGCGATTGCATTAGCACCCCAAGGCACTCGAAAGGTTATTTTCACCACCAACATTGCAGAAACGAGTTTAACCATTGAAGGAATTACTTGTGTAATTGACTCAGGGCTTGAAAAGACACTTATTTTCAACCCTTCAAGTGGCATGTCAAAGTTAACAACAACAACGATATCAAAAGCCTCAGCTGAGCAACGCAAAGGTCGTGCCGGTAGGTTATCTGAAGGGAAGTGCTTAAGATTATGGAGTGAATCCGAACATAGATCGTTGAAGGACTATCAAGAAGAAGAGATCTTAAATGCAGATTTAGCTGATGCGGTGTTAGAGCTTGCCAGTGCTGGTCATTCTAGTTATGAAGAAATCAATTGGTTAACGCCCCCGCCAAAAGCCCATTATGATTCAACTCAAGATTTACTCGTAAAACTAGGAATGTTAGACACTTTAGGCAAGATCACTGCACTTGGTAAAAAAGCAAGTGGGCTACCAATTCATCCAAGGTTAGCCAAGATGATGTTGGCTGCCAATGACAAGCAAGAGCGCGAAGTTGCGTGTAATCTTGCTGCTCTTTTGTCAGAGCGAGATATATTACAGGGTAGCGGTAGTGCCGATTTATTGATGCGATTACAGGTTTTGATTGAGAGTGATACAGACAATATTAATAAAGCTTATGTCAATAGAAATACACTGAAAACGGTCGTAAGAGATGTTCGGACACTGCAGTCATCGATACAACATAAGAAAAGTAAAGTCGACATTTCAGGTCTTCCAGATATTGCCGCCTATTTATTGTTGCTAGCATTTCCAGAAAGATTAGCTAAAAGGCGTTCAGCCAATAGCCATAAATATCAATTAGCGAATGGTAAGGGGGTTTTTCTGGCAGAAGAAGATCCGCTCATTAATAATGAATATTTAGTGGTTAATGACTGTGATGCTCAAACCAAAGAAGGCCGTGTTTTTAGCGCCATTATTTTTAATAAGTATATTTTAGCTGAAAAGTTTTCTCATGAAATGTCAGAGAAAGTAGACTATGAATTAGCACCTAATAATAGCCGAGTATATGCAAGAATACTGAAAAAATATGGCAGTTTGATTATTGAAGAAACAAGAAGTAATGATGTTCCCGCAGAGTTCATATTAGACAGCATTCAATCTCTGATAAAAACCGATGCTAAAAGTATATTACACTGGACTCAGGAGTGTGAAGATTGGTTGAAACGAGTGGAATGGCTTGGTGGTAAGGTGGAAGCTTTTCCGGTGTTATCAGAAGCATTAATGATGGAAAGTGCCGAAAACTGGTTATTGCCTTACGTTACCAATATTAAAAAAATATCGGAATTAAAGCGAGTGAAAATACTGCCGTTATTATCCTCATTATTAACCTATGACGAATCAAAAATACTCGAGAAAGAAGCACCGGTAAGCTATACAACACCAAGCAATAAAAAAGTGTCAATCTTGTATGATAAAAACTCAGAACCTACCGTTGCTGTTGTATTACAAGAATTATTTGGTGAGCTTGCATCTCCCATGTTGGCTGGTAATAGCATTGCACTGCGCTTTGAATTATTATCACCAGCGCGAAGACCAATACAAATCACCAGTGATTTAGCTAACTTTTGGGGCGGATCTTATGTTGAAGTTGCTAAAGATATGCGCGCTAAATACCCTCGACATAGATGGCCTGTTGATCCATTTTCTGAAAAAGCAGGTAGCTCTAGAAAAAGCCGTAATACTTAAAAATTTAGATGATAGGCTTTTTCGATATTGATAATATATTGAGATTTTCAGCGTCAATGGTGAACAGGTAATTATTACGATTTATAGATGGCCTGTTGAGCCATTTTCTGAGAAAAGCAGGCCGTGCTATTAAACAAAAATAAGCGGTATGTAATATAAAGTATCAATTAGCATTTTGAATATGAATAAAAATTGTAGTTAAATAGCGGTATATCATTTGCTTAGATCTTTAACATACTATTAATACTTTACTTTTTCGAGGTCTCTTATTAGCACTCAAACACCATTATCATCAATTGTTGCTGGCCCTGTTGTCCGTCATTGTGATGTTGACCAAGTTAACTTTTGGTTGGTAACAACACAAAAATATAGTATTGCTTGTAAAATAGTGATGGCTAAAGATCATAACGTAATTTTTGATAAGCATTTAGATTCTGCAGAACTACAACAAATTCAAGTTGGTAAGCAGGCATTTATCAATCTTATTTCAATCAAGGTAGCTGACGGTTTACCTGAAAATGAATTATTAGCATATGATTTTTGCTTTAAAGACAGCGTTGCAGAATATAGCTTAGTTGAGTTATTACCCGAGCTGGTTTACCCGAGCCAAAGTCTACCTAGTTTCGTTATTAAAAAAAATATTAATAAGATATTACATGGCTCTTGTCGAAAACCTCACTTTAAAAGTAGTGATGCGTTATGTCAGGTTGATAACTTATTAAAAGGCAGTGATTTTTCAGCTGAAAAACGTCCTTCAATGTTAATGATGTCAGGTGATCAAGTCTATGCTGATGATGTTTCAGGCCCTATGCTGGTTGCTATTCATCAAGTAATAACAATACTTGGTTTATTCGATGAATCATGGAGTAACGAGTCATCGAATTCTCTTTTTATCAATAATAATCAGCAACTTTTTGACAGCCCATTTTGTTACTATCAAAGAGAAAAAATATTACCTCATGAAAGTGTTAACCGTGGCGGGATTAGTAAATATTTACCACTTAACAAACAACCTATATTCACATCTGATAATGCCAAAAATCATTTAGTGACTTTTGCTGAAGTCATGGCAATGTATTTGTTAGTTTGGTCGCCAGAGTTATGGGGCGTTGTTGATTTATCGTTAGAAAAACAGTCGAACATCCCTCTTTCATTTCATCAAAAATATCAAGATGAGCTTATTGTTATTAATGATTTTTCATCGGGGTTAACAAAGGTTAGACGTGCGATGGCACATTTACCGAGTTATATGATTTTTGATGATCACGATGTAACGGATGACTGGAATTTAACGCGAGGTTGGGAAGAAGCGGCCTATAACAATAGCTTTTCTAAACACATTTTAGGTAATGCATTAATTGGTTATTGGTTGTGTCAGGGGTGGGGGAATGCTCCTGACAAATTTACCGCACTGAATGAGGATATTCCAAAGCACTTTACTGACGTCGGCATAGAAGAGCATACGTCATTAATTAATAAGTTATTTTCTTGGGAAGAATGGCATTACACTTTGGCCACTTCACCTAAAGTAGTGGTGTTAGATACTCGAACAAGACGCTGGCGCTCTGAAAGTAATGCAGGAAAACCCTCAGGCTTAATGGACTGGGAGTCGTTATCTGAATTACAACAAGAATTGATAAATGAAACTGATGTTATTGTTGTTTCTCCTGCGCCAATATATGGAGTGAAGTTAATTGAAACCATACAGCGAGTATTTACTTTTTTTGGTAAACCTTTACTGGTTGATGCTGAAAATTGGATGGCGCATCCAGGCACCGCTAACGTAATGCTAAATATTTTTCGGCATTACAAAACACCGCCAAATTTTATTATCTTGTCGGGTGATGTTCACTATTCTTTTGTTTATGAAGTTACACATAGATTCATACGTAGCCATTCAAAAATATTACAAGTAACGTGTAGTGGTATCAAAAATGAATTCCCTTCCACTTTATTAAATACCTTAGAAAAGCTTAATCGATTTTTATATGCCACATACTCACCTCTTAATTGGTTTACGAAACGAAGGCGCATGAAAATTAAAGTACGTAAATTCAGTGATGAATCTAACATGAGTTTGTATAATGGTAGCGGTATAGGCTTGCTTAAAATAAGTGAAAATAACCAAAAAATAGAAACGTTTGTAATTAATGCTAATACTGGTGATTCTGTTGAGTTTACTAAGGTGTAACACTAATACAACTACAGCAGTTTAAATACTCAATGATTTATTAAACGGTCAATATCAGACAATCATCAATACTGGAATTTTATACCTAAATGACAACAAAGAAAAAAAGTAATAAAGCAGAAAATCCCGTTACATCAAAGCAGGGGAAAAGTGTTATTAAGTCACAAAAAACATGGCTACGCCGTATTACTATTATCGGTGCAAAACTTGCTGTAACGCTTTTTTTTACCCTCGCTATCTTTACTATTTATCTTGATGCTAAAGTGCAGCAAACGTTTGAAGGTCAACGTTGGCAAGTACCGGCGCAAGTCTATGGACAAATTGAATCGTTAACTATTGGTGAACAGCTTAATCTTAACCATTTAGCCAAATCGTTAAAATTAAATGGCTATAAGAAAGTACGAACCGTTACTGCTTCAGGGCAGTATGCTCAATCAGCTCATCGAATTATTATCTACCGTCGCTCGTTTGCCTTTCCACAAACAGATATTGTTAGCTCAGCTAATGCAACTCAATTAACCATTGATGTTTCAGCAGGAAAAATCAATCAGCTTTTTATTGATGATGTTCCCGTAACCTCATTGCAATTAGAGCCAATATTACTCGCTCGGTTAGTCCCTAATAATAAAGAAGATCGTATCTTAACTGCTTTAGAAAAGACTCCAACATTATTATTAGATACATTATTACTTATTGAAGATCGTGAGTTTTATCATCACCAAGGTATTTCTCCCTTGGGCATATTACGTGCGCTTTATAATAATATTATTGCAGGGCGAACTGTTCAGGGCGGTAGCACGCTAACCCAGCAACTAGTTAAGAATATGTTCTTAACGCAAGAGCGTACGCTGACGCGCAAAGTGAAAGAAGCAATAATGGCTATCATTATTGAAGTGCGCTATAGCAAAGATCAATTACTTGAAGCTTATATTAACGAAGTTTATTTAGGTCAACATTATGCTAATGGTATTTATGGCTTTGGTTTAGCGGCTAAATTCTATTTTGGCACAACACTTGAGGAATTGAATAGCGCACAAATAGCGTTGTTAGTTGCACAAGTGAAAGGGCCGAGTTATTACGACCCATGGCGAAACCCAACAAGGGCAAAAGAGCGTCGTGATTTAGTGTTAAGGTTAATGTTTGAAGAAAACTTTCTTACGGTGGAAGAGTTCAAACAAAGAGTTAGTTCGCCGTTATCAATACGTAAAGATAGACGTTTTAAAGCACAAGAATATCCCGCTTATTTGCAATTAGTGAAGCAAGAGTTAAATCAATTATTACCCTCTGTTCAGCAAAAAAATGGTATTCGAGTATTCACCGGATTCTCTCACTTGTCACAACAGTTTTTAGAACAAACTGTAGCGAATCAATTAACGACCTTAGAGAAAAAATATAAGCAGACTGACTTACAAGCTGCCATGATTGTTACCGATATTAATAGTGCTGAAATTAGAGCCGTCGTTGGTGACAGAAAAGCAGGTTACGCAGGTTTTAATCGGGCAATAAATGCGAAACGTCCTATAGGATCATTAATCAAACCGGCTATTTATTTAGCGGCTTTAGAGCGTTATGAACAATTTAATTTTGCTACTTTATTGGCGGATGAGCCTATTACGTTAACGAATGGTGTAGATACAAGTAATAAACAAGGAGAGCAAGCAGAGAAAGCGTGGCAGCCTAAAAACTATGATGGCAAGTACCGTCATCAAGTACCCTTAATTGATGGCTTAGTTAATTCTCTTAATATTCCTACTATTAATCTGGGGATGGCGTTAGGGTTAGATAATGTTGCTAAAGCGATCCACTTATTTGGTTTTGACGAAGATATTGTTATGAGGCCATCAATGCTACTGGGGGCGATTAATATGTCACCTTTACAGATTAATCAGTTGTATTTATCGCTGGCTAATCAAGGCTATGCTGAACAGGCGCATACAATTAACATCATTACGTCCAACAAGGGGGAAACCCTATGGCAATATCAAGCGAGTAATGCCCAAGTTATTTCAACTAATGCTGCTTATTTAATTGATTATGCTTTAACGCAGGTTGCCAAAACAGGTACTGCCAGATCGCTGACATGGCGATTGAAAAATAATGACGTAGCAGGAAAAACAGGTACCAGTAATGATTTACGTGATAGCTGGTTTGTTGGATATGATAACCAGCACTTAGTTACTACGTGGTTGGGAAAAGATGATAATAAACCAACAGGATTAACCGGAAGTAGTGGGGCTTTGGTGTTATTTTCTGACTTTATTAAAAAGCAGGGGGTTATGAATAAAACACGTATTAAACCTGAAGCTATAGCGACAACGTTATTTGAGGAAAAAACAGGACATGCAGTGTCTGATGAATGTGATAACACTAAAGCTTACCCTGCAATATCGGCTGGAATAACAGTAAAAGAAGGTTGCCTCAAGGAAAAAGTAGATGAGCGATCTTGGTTTGAAAAGTTATTTTCTGATTGATGTAAGCTTACCGTACGAAGTACACCTTAAATATATTCTGGTAAATGACAATGAAACAACTGTTTTTATATACAGCTTGTTATTTGTTGTGATATTGTTAGTTTATTAACAATGAAAATTTTATTTTTATTGAGCTCTCTTTTAACATGACTAAGGAAGAATAATGGCAGTTGAAAGTCGATTCGTCGTCATTAGACACGGGGTGGAGGCAAAAACATTTATGGATAAGAAATCAGCAGATGAATATGACAAAATGTTGGATATGGCTGATAACTTGGCTGATGTATTTGCGCAATCACCAATAGAATTAAGTGACAGTATTAGCGAAGAGCTAAGTATTTATTTAGCTCAACACCGTGAAGAAGTACTCGTTGCGTTACTTGCGAAGAAGCCAGCCAGTAAAGCACCAGCCAAAAAATCACCTAAAAAAGTTGTTGATAAAGCCCCTGAAAAAGTGGCTGAAAAAACAGTTGAAGCAAAGCCGGCAAAGCCAGCTACCAAGTCAGCTAAATTAACTAAAGAGAATTGATTTTTTAACACAAAATCAAAGGTTATCATGATTGATTATCAAGTTTTACGCAGTCACCGTAAAACACTTTCGTTGCAAGTAAAGCAGGGGCTTGTTTTTGTTCGTGCCCCTCATCATGTTGATGAAAAGTTCATTAGCCTCTTTATTAAGAAAAAAAGTGCGTGGTTGAAAGCTAAAATTACTGAACAAAATCAAACTGCTGATCTTTGTTGTGATTTTACACAAGGCTCAAAGCTATTTTTATTTGGACAATTGGTTACACTCAATATTGTCTTTGCTGAATCAGCTGAGAAATTAGACTCAAAAAATAGTGTATTTCTTGCTGAAGCAGTTACCGAACAACCAACGCTTACTGTTAAATTACCAACACGTATTCAGCATAAAAAACTCGATAAATTAAGCTTGGCAATGGCGGTTAAAAAACAGCTTGAGTGTTTTTTGAAGCAACAAGCCGAAGATATTATCTTACCTAAAGTCGAATTTTACGCGAAATTAACGAAGTTAGACTATAAATCAATAAAGATAAGACAATATCGTGCCCGCTGGGGAAGTTGTAATAGTAGAGGCGAACTAAGTTTTAACTACTTATTAATGATGTTACCAATGCAGGTTATTGATTATGTTATTGTTCATGAATTGTGCCACTTACGTTATTTAAATCACTCAAAACACTTTTGGCAATTGGTGGCTCAACACTTTCCCAATTATATTGAAGCACAGCAATGGGTAAAAACTCATCAGTCAGCTTTATATTGGCAGCCTCCTTCTTAGAGTTAAAGCGAGAGTAAACTGGCATTAATTTATCTGCATATCATTTTATGGGTAAATTCTATGGGTAAATTTTTTCTTGTCGTCTTTGTTAGGTTCTCTTGTAATTAGTTAACTATTAATATGTTAATCCACTTTAACTGAATAAAAATCATTCTATTATTGCGTTTTTATCAAAAATAATGAATATATCGATACCCTCTAAGGCTTATATACCCGTGATATGGTTGACTAATAGCCATATATAGCGTTTTTTTAATATATATGCATAACCTATAACTTTTTATTCTGTTTCTAATTGGTCAATAAATGTTGACACTATTAAGTAAATCAGGCATTTTATGACCCATGAATATTACATTTAGCCAAATTATTATTATTATAACCACCACCACCCGAATAGGATGATGGTTGCCGGCTGACGTGTAAAAAAAATAATTTTATCGAAGCTCGTAACCTGTAAAGGTTACGAGTTTTTTGCTTTCAAGAAAGGGAAAAAATAATGCGTGTACTTAAATTTGGTGGCTCATCGTTGGCATCAGCTGAGCGTTTTTGTCAAGTTGCTGATATCATAAAAGATAAAAGCCAATTGACCAAAGTTGCTATCGTTGTTTCAGCACCCCAAGGTGTTACTAATCATTTGGTAGCTATGGCTGAAAACATTACTGATGAAGCAAAATTAATCACCGATTTAGGACATTTCAAACGTGCTATTACCACCATTATTGAAGACTTGTCTGCAAGCTTAAGTAACTTTAATTCACATCATTGTGAACAAGCTTTGGCTAATTATGAGCATCAGTTACAGCGTTATATGCAAGGCGCGACTATGCTGACTTATTGTCCTGATCATATCCGTGCTCGAATTATTAGTACAGGCGAGCGTTTAAGTGTTGCCATTCTTGATTCAGTTCTACAATCTCAAGGTTTACAAGTTTCATTACTTTCACCAGAAAAATTCCTTTGTACTAATGACTCATCATTAAATGCTGTTGCTGACTTAGTGCTTTCTAAAGAGAAGTTTTCAATAGAATACGACAAATTGAATCAGATCTCATTAATGCCAGGCTTCATTGGTATCTGCATCGGCAAAGATAATAAAGAAGATCAGGTGACAACATTAGGGCGTAATGGCTCTGATTATTCTGCAGCCGTTTTAGCGGTATGTTTACAAGCAGAGTGTTGTGAGATTTGGACAGATGTTGACGGTGTTTATAATGCTGATCCTCGTATGATTAAAGAAGCTAAATTACTTGATTACTTGTCTTATCAAGAAGCAATGGAGTTATCTTATTTTGGTGCAAGCGTGTTACACCCGAAAACAATTGGTCCAATTGCTCAATATCACATTCCTTGTTTGATCAAGAATACAAGTAACCCTGCGGCACCAGGCACACTTATTTCAAATGAAAATGATCAGAAAAAGCGCGTTAAAGCGATATCTAACCTTGATGATTTAACTATGGTTAATGTTTCAGGCCCAGGTATGAAGGGGATGGTAGGCATGGCGAGTCGTGTGTTTGCTACCATGAGTAGAGAAAACATCTCGTTAGTATTAATTAGTCAATCATCAAGCGAATATTGTATTAGTTTCTGTATTCATTCAGCGGATGCTCAGCAAGCTGAAGAAAGCTTAAAAGAAGAGTTCGAACTTGAATTGCTTAATGGTTTACTTGAGCCAATTGCTTTAAAAGGTCAATTATCTATTGTGTCTTTAGTTGGTGATGGTATGCATCATCAACGTGGTGTTGCAGCGAAATTCTTTAGTTCACTAGCACAAGCACGCGTTAACGTTGTTGCGATTGCTCAAGATTCTTCAGAGCGTAGTATTTCGGTGGTAATCGAAGAAAGAAAATGTACTGCGGCAATGAAAGTTAGTCATCAAAACTTCTTTTCACATAAACCAGCAATTGATGTGTTCTTAGTTGGCTGTGGTGTAGTAGGCAGTGAGTTAATCGCACAAATTTCACGTCAACAAGAAAGCTTGAAAAAGCAGAATATCGCCTTAACTGTTTATGGTATCGCCAACTCAAAAGGTATGGTATTTGCTAAAGAAGGTATCGACTTAGATAACTGGCAAGAAGCGATGGCACAAGGCATTGAAAATAAAAATGCAGTTGAAGTTAATGCTAAAAACTTAAAAACTTTTGTTAGCGACAACCATTTAATTAACCCTGTGCTAGTTGATTCAACATCTAACGAAGCGTTAGCAATGAGCTACGTAGATTATCTAGCAGAAGGTTTTCATGTTGTTACACCGAACAAAAAAGCCAATACCGATTCATGGGAATACTATCAAGAATTACGTAGTACCGCGCAAGCAACTAATCGTCGATTCTTATATGAAACAACGGTAGGCGCAGGCTTACCTGTTATAGATACGTTACAAAGTTTGATTAAAGCTGGTGATGAACTACTACGTTTTGAAGGTGTATTATCAGGTTCGTTATCATACATTTTCGGTAAGCTTGATGAAGGTATGTCTTTGTCAGAAGCAACAGCCATCGCTAAAACAAATGGTTTTACTGAACCAGATCCTCGTGATGATTTAAGTGGTATGGACGTTGCGCGTAAATTATTAATTATGGCACGTGAATCAGGCATGCAGCTTGAACTTTCAGATATTAACATTGAGTCAGTATTACCAAGTGATTTTGATGATAGTGGTGATGTTGATACCTTTATGAGTAATTTACCAAAATTAGATGCTTCTGTGAGCGCTCGTTGTGCAGCAGCAAAAGCGGAAGGAAAAGTATTACGTTATATTGGTAATATCGTTGATGGAAAATGCCAAGTTTCTATTGAAGCGGTAGATGCTAGCCATCCACTTTATAGTATTAAAGATGGTGAAAATGCGTTGGCAATTCACAGTCGTTATTATCAACCTCTACCATTTGTTTTACGTGGCTACGGCGCTGGCGCTGCAGTAACTGCTGCCGGTGTTTTTGGTGATATATTAAGAACACTAGCGTGGGAGCAACAACACTAATGTCTACTTCATCTTCTTTGTCAGCTAATGTCTCTGTTTTCGCTCCTGCCTCAATTGGTAATCTTAGCGTTGGTTTTGATGTATTAGGCTTAGCCGTTAAACCTGTTGATGGTACTTTACTCGGTGATGTTGTTACTGTGGAAAGTGCAACGGAAGACAGTTTAGTTGTGGTTGGCGCTTTTGCTGATAAATTACCTAAAGAGAAAGAAAGTAATATTGTTTGGTCATGTTTACAATTGTTTAATCAAGCATTGGTTGCTCAAGGCCAACCGGTTTTTACTGTACAAATGACCTTAGACAAAAAAATGCCGGTAGGTAGCGGATTAGGCTCTAGTGCTTGTTCGGTAGTTGCAGCACTTGCTGGTTTAAATGCCTTTTACAGTAAAAATCATAACTTCAGTTTTGATGAAAAAACTGTACTCAAAATGACCGGGCAAATGGAAGCGCAAATTAGCGGAAGTTTACATTATGATAATGTCGCGCCTTGTTACTTAGGTGGCTTACAATTAATGGTGCCAGATAGCGAAGTTATCAGTCGAGTTTTACCCGGCTTTAATGATTGTTATTATGTTATGGCTTATCCTGGTATTGAGGTGTCTACTAAAGCGGCTCGTGATGTATTACCAACAAGTTATAGTCGTGCTGATGTGATAAGCTACGGGCAAAATTTAGCAACGTTTGTTGATGCATGTCATCGACAAGATAAAGCGCAAGCATTTTCGGTATTAACGGATGTTGTTGCTGAACCTTATAGAATTAATTTATTACCTAAATATCAACAAGCCCACGATTATTTAATGGCTGAAGGCGCTCACGCGGTTGGTATTTCTGGTTCTGGCCCCACATTATTTTGTATATGTGATAACGAACAACAAGCACAACGCTACGCGTTATGGCTTAAAGAAAATTATTTACAAACAGCACTAGGCTTTGTACATGTTTGCCAAGTAGATGAAGCGGGTGCAGTAGAAGTTTAATAGCATGGCTATAAGTCGCTAAAACATATTTAAGAATTAGTAGGATAAAACAGTGAAATTTTATAATTTAAAAGAAAATGACGAGCAAGTAAGTTTTGCTCAAGCAGTTAAACAAGGTTTAGGTAAAAATCAGGGATTATTCTTTCCTGAAACTATGCCTAAATTTGACAATATTGATGAATTATTAGCACTACCATTAGTTGAGCGTAGCGTTAAAATATTACATCCTTTTGTAGAAGAAGATCTCAGTGAAGCTGAATTAACTGAAATTGTTACTGATGCTTTCAATTTTCCTGCTGTGTTACAACCTATTAGTAATGATCGTGCTATTTTAGAATTATTTCATGGACCAACGTTAGCGTTTAAAGATTTTGGTGCACGTTTTATGGCGAAATGCTTACAAGTATTTGTTGCCAAAGATGCTAAAGCGACAGGTGAAACGAAACCGTTAACAATACTAACGGCTACTTCCGGTGATACTGGTGCTGCTGTTGCTCATGCTTTTCATGGTATTGATAATATCCGTGTAGTAATTATGTACCCTAAAGGCAAAATTTCACTACTACAAGAAAAGATGTTTACTACCTTGGGCGGTAACATTGAAACATTGATGGTTGATGGTGATTTCGATGACTGCCAAGCATTAGTTAAAAAATCTTTTGATGATAAAGAATTAGCGAATACTATTGGTTTAAACTCTGCTAATTCAATCAATATTAGCCGTTTACTAGCGCAAATTTGTTATTACTTTGAAGCTGTTGCTCAGCTTTCTCGTGCTAAAAGCGATTTAGAAAATATTGTTTTTTCTATTCCAAGCGGTAACTTTGGTAACTTAACTGCTGGTTTGTTTGCTAAAGCAATGGGCTTACCAATTAAGCGTTTTATTGCCGCAACTAACTTAAATGATACTGTGCCACGTTATTTAGAAACAGGTGAGTGGACCCCTCATACCACGGTTGCTACTATTTCTAACGCAATGGATGTGAGTAACCCTAATAACTGGCCGCGTGTAGAACACATGCTTAAGTCAGGTATTGTTGAAGATGGCTGTGTAACATCGGTTTCAATTGATGAAGAGCAAACACAATCTACAGTTATTGGCTTAGGTAAGTTAGGTTATATTAGCGAACCACATGCAGCTATTGCTTATAAAGCATTAAAACATAGTGCTGAAGAAGGTGAGTTTGGTGTTTTCTTAGGTACTGCTCACCCAGCTAAATTTAAAGATGTGGTTGAAAGTATTTTAGGCCAACCTTTAGGTTTACCAAAAGAACTAGCAGACTGCGCAGGCGAGCCAATCTTATCGCAAGATATGAGTACTGACTTTGCAGACTTACGTGCTTATCTTTTAAAGTAACCCACTGAAATAAGCGTTTATTATGATCAAAGCTCACTGGCAGCAGATAATTAAGCAAGAACAATTGCAAGATTACTATTGCCAGCTACAGGCTGAAATTACTCATCAAAGAGCACAGGGAATCACTATTTTTCCTGAAGAAAAAGATGTTTTTTGTGCGTTTGAATTTTCAGACTTAGCGGATGTAAAAGTGGTTGTGTTGGGGCAAGATCCCTATCATGGTGTTTCAGGAAAAGCGGCCTTAAAACAAGGTATGCCTGATGACATTCCTCAAGCTCATGGTTTAGCTTTTTCGGTTCAGTCTGGCGTCAAAGTCCCACCTTCATTAGTGAATATATACAAAGAATTAACTACCGATGTTGATGGTTTTGTTACGCCGAAACACGGTAATTTAACCGCTTGGGCCGAACAAGGTGTTTTATTATTAAACACTGTGCTGACCGTACAGCAAGGCATGGCGCATTCACATGCTAAGTTAGGCTGGGAAATTTTTACCGACAAAATAATTGAACAAATTAATCGACACAATAAGGGCTGTGTTTTTATTCTTTGGGGCGCTCACGCACAAAAGAAAGGACGCAATATTGATAACGCAAAACACCTTATATTAAACGGTCCTCATCCTTCACCGCTATCCGCTTATCGCGGTTTTTTTGGCAGTCAGCCTTTTTCCAAAGCAAATAATTGGTTGGTAGCGCAAGGTGTCGCTCCAATAGATTGGTGTTTGAATGCTTAACGCTACTCAAAATGTTGGTTTTGGGGACAAGTGTTGTAGCATAGCGGTATATATTGGTAATCAGCCACCAATGGAACAATATCAAGAGTTAAGTCAATTAACTACGCTTAGCTCAGGTGATATTGCTAATATAGTGCAACATTGCGGTAACGGCTGGCGTAAGGTTTTTAATGTTTACGCAAAGCTACTCTATAGCTTAGACACAGAACTTTTTTCTTTCAAAAAATTAGCCCCTACATGGCAAGAGTATAGGGACAGCTTTTTATTACAAGCCCATTCCAATACCGCATTATTATTCAATGCACCGATTTTATCGAGTCATAACCAAACAGCCTTTTCACACGAAAAAGTTATCCATATTATTATGGGAAGAACCTATGCTAAGTCGTTAGTTAATTCACAACTATTAACGGCACCACTGACTTGGCTTGATGATGAGTTTGCGATTAACCAGCAAGCAGGTGTTATTGTTTGTCCTTATTTTGATTATCGCCAATTATCTAATATCAAAATTGTGCGGTTAGCAGCATTAATGAAAAGTGTGCGTTAGCATGTTGATACGTATTCTTATGACTTTTATGTTAGCGAGTTTGGCTGCTGTTGTAGGCGCTGACACGTTAAAGCCTTTTACAAGTGATGGCTGTAGTGCATTTCCTGACGGTACTTTTGCACAAAAGAAATTGTGGTTAACCTGTTGCCAACGACATGATTTTGATTATTGGCAAGGAGGCACCTATCAACAACGATTAGCATCGGATAACCGTTTAAAAATGTGTGTAACACAAGTAGGCGAGCCTACTATTGCTGCACTGATGTTAGCGGGGGTCAGGGTGGGTGGTACACCTTATTTACCAACAAGTTTTCGATGGGGTTATGGTTGGAGTTACCCTAGATTTTATGGCGCGCTTTCTGTCGAAGAGTTGCGACAAGTTCAAATCCTTTCAGCAGATATAGTGCTTCAAATAAATTGATTTAGCGGGTTGGAATGGCGTTATTTAAAATAAATAATCATTTCCGCAGCTTCACAATGACAGTCATACCCACACAGAGTACAGTTATACCCCTGCTTACTGTCTTCGTTCCATTTATCTGGGTGAGATTTAACTAATTCCCCACCGCAATGCGTAAAGTAAGCGACAGCGCTATTATTAGGGCTCTGTTTCCAAAGGTGTGATATTCCAGCTTGAGCGCCTTGCTTTTTAGCTGTTTGAATAGAGAGTTGTAATAATGCTTTTCCTATACCTAAACCACGATACGCTTCATCTACAGTATTACACTTGAAGTAACAGCATTGCTCTTTAGGTACTTGCCATAACTCTGGGCTATACCATTGATCTATATTCCAATGCTCTGGCGCAAAAGTAATCCGAAAACCAATAAGTTTTTTATCGAGCTCTGTTTTCTCAGGGCTCGCATCTGAACTCCATAATGCGACATAACAACAGTTTTCACTTTTACTTATGCCACGAGAAGCCCAATCGGCGATGCTTTCTTCATTGAGGTAGCCATCACCATGTACTTCATTAGCTAAATGAATAACCTGTTTGAAGTATTGTGGTGTTAATTTTTCGTAACTAACATGTGGCATAATATTTATAAAAACTCCGCATTAAGGTTTATCGATAAGCTCACACTTGCTTTTGTGAGTATAGCGATCATACCGCAAATAAATAAAAAATAACAAAATCATCTCGCTATAATATAAAGTGTATTCATGCTTAATGCTCATATAGAGTAAGAGTTAATTTACCTAGTCAGATTAGAGTGATCGACAATGAGTGTCTATGAGACAGCTAGTAAATTTCAGTAATTGAGAGAATGAAAGATGTACGATCCAATGTTAGATGATTCACCTGGTTGTGGTATTCATTATCCTAATAGTTATTGGGCAGATGTTTCTGGAGGGCATAGCGAGAATAAACCTGAAGATGACGGACCGCTTACTAAAGATATTACAATTGACGTTGCCATAATAGGAGCGGGTTATACCGGACTTTCTTGTGCGCTACATTTGGCGCGCGAACATGGTGTTCAGGCACATATATTTGAAGCGAATCAAACAGCGTGGGGATGTAGCGGTAGAAATGCTGGCTTTATTTTAAAATCATCTGGCAGAAAACCTTACACTACAATGCAAAAGCAATGGGGTGAGGAAGTTATGCGTGGTATTTATCAAGAAATGTGCGCAGGTGTAGAAACCGTTAATAGCTTAATTAGCGAAGGGATTGATTGCGACCAACAAGAGGCCGGTTATATTAAAGTTGCGCATAATCCTAAGATGTTTAAGTCACTGCAAACACAGGCGACATTGCAGAAAAAAATGTTTAATTATGATGTACAAGTACTCTCAAAAAGTGAATTACATCAGAATTTTATGGCCGATGAAAATGCCTATGGCGCTATTCGCTATCAAGATGGTTTTGGGTTAAACCCGCTTAAATTAGCGTGGGGTTATCAAAAGTTAGCACGTCAAGCGGGCGTAAAAGTACATACGTCAACACCAGTACAGTTTGCACAAAGTAAAGCAAAGCATCAAGCTGGACAGGATATTGTGCTTACTACGCCGCAAGGCACTGTAAAAGCTAAAAAAATAGTTATTGCCACTAATGGATATACACCTAAAGGGTTTCATCCTTTAATAACGAATAGAACCTTACCTGTATTGTCACAGATTATAGTTACTGAGCCGTTATCGGCCGAGCAATTAGCGGCGTGTAACTTTTTAACGAGTAATGTGGTGATGGATACACGCGCACTAAAGTACTATTATCGAAAACTACCTGATAACCGTATTTTATTTGGCGGAAGAGGTGCTATTACAGGTAAAAGTGCTGATGATCCTTATTATGCTCAACGATTGTTATCGGTGTTAAAAACCAGTTTTCCAGCGCTTACTGCATTGAATATTGACTATGCTTGGTCAGGTTGGATTTGTATGGCACTTGATGATTTACCGCATATTTACCAAGGTGAAAAAGGTACTAAAAATGAAAATATTTTTTATGCCATGGGCTATTGTGGCAGCGGTGTGTCATTTTCGGTACAAGCAGGTAAACGTTTAGCCGAGAAGGTGGTAGGAAAAACATTACCAAACCTGCCTTTATATAACACGGCGTTACCTAAATTCCCCTTTGCCCCATTACGCAGAGTAGGGCAATGGGGATATTTTCATTACGGTATGATCAAAGATAACTATTTCTAGGCTAATTAATTTTAGGTCATTGATTTTAAGTTAATTAATTGTAAGTTAATTAACTTTAGGTCAATTAAAGGTTGTCGAGGCGACTTAACTTTTCATCTTGTTTAAAGGCGGCAATATTCTCGCTAAGCAAGTCAATTAATCGTTGTTGTGATTCATTACTTGCCCAAGCAATATGGGCAGTAATTTTTAAATTATCTACACTGTTTTCTTTTAAGGCAAGTAATAATGGGTGATCAGCAGGTGGTGGCTCTTGCTCTAATACATCAAGCACAGCGTAAGCTATTTGTTTAGTTTTTAACGCAGCCAGTAAATCAATGCTATTCACTAATGGTCCACGTGCCGTATTAATTAACAACGCATTAGCTTTCATGTTCGCTAATACATTTTTATTAATTAAGTTGGTTGTTTCTTTAGTTTGTGGGCAATGTAGGCTGATAATATCTGCTTGTGCTATTGCTTGTTCAAAGCTAACTCTTCCTTGGCGCACTGTCGTACTACCTGGTCGTTCGCTAATTAATACCTTCATATTAAATGCCGTAGCAAGATCCACAACCGTTTTTCCTAAACATCCGTAGCCAATAACGGCTAAGGTTTTACCTGAAAGCTCGGTAATAGCATTGCCATGATAGCAAAAAGTATCACTTTTTTGCCAATGCCCCTGAGCTGTATTGCTATTATGGTGAGATGTTTGTTGATAATACTCAAGTATTTGAGCAAAGACATATTGCGCAATAGAATTACCAGCATACCCACTAACATTGGTAACAGCAATATTGTGTTGGTTTGCCGCGTTGATATCAATATTGTTATACCCGGTAGCAGCGATACAAATTAATTTCAACTGTGGTAGTTGCGCTAACATTTCAGCGGTAAAAACTACTTTATTAGTGATAATAATCTCAGCATCTATACAGCGTTCAAGTATCTGCTCTGTTGTCGTTGTTGGGTAGCAAGTAAGGTTAGTAACTTCTTGCTCTATTGTCGCAAAAGATATGTTTGCGCTAAAAGTTTTACTATCTAAAAAAACGGCTTTCAAATTGAATTATTTCCTATTGTCTTTTTTGTCTTTATTGTTATCTTGCATGTTAGCAGTTTTTCGCCACTTAGCATTAATAAGGCTACGTTGTTTTATCCAGGGCGACCATCTTTTCTAGCGCGCATTAACATAGGCGCATAAGTTACTACAAATATTCCAAAGGCTAATAGCCAAAAAGACCCACTAATATCGATAAATAATAGCGTTTTTTCAGGCGCAATCCAGGGACCAATAGCACGAATAAGTGCAGCCAGTGTTATGAATATATAAGCCAATGTCATTGCTTTTGGAGGAGATAATGGACGACCTGTATGGCCTAATGACACCCTTGATATCATAGCTAAAATTAAACCACCCATGCCGCCAATAGTGATCAAATGCCAAATATGATTACTTGGTATTTCAGTCGTTAAGTAACTAGCGCCTAAAATGATTAACCCATAAGCAATAAATTTAATTGAGATATGTAAAGACCATAATAGTGGTACTTCAAGCGTTAACCAAGGTTTCCATCTTAACCAGCGCATTGTTTGAAACAGCCCTGCAATAATTAATAATACGCCAAAACTCAAATCAGCAAAGCCGAGAACAGGCTCTAATAACAAATACAACATTGCTATACCTAAACTGCCATTAGTGAGCAAATCTAACCATGGTAAAGGGTTTACTTTAGGCGTATTAGTACCGTTAGCAGTAAACATAGGCGTAACGCGCCCCGCCATTACTGACATTAAAAAAGTAACTAGCATCACGCCCGCGTATGCCGAATAATTGATGGTAAAGGTGTCAGGATAATAAATTGCTAAATGCATTTCTAAATTGGCAATAGAAAACAATAGTAGTACAGGCACAAAAAATAAATTGCGATATTGTTTAATCGCTATCAGTGGTTTTGCTAAAACAAAAGCAACGGCAGGTAAAAAGCTTAAATCAATAATCGTTGTTAATGTATTGCCTAATATGGCAGGAAACAGCAGGGCAATACGACCCATGAGCCAAATTAAAAACAAAATCAGTAAGGTAGTACCTTGAGCACCACGGGTTCCAGTCCAGTTTTGTACAGCGGTAAGTAAAAAACCTGCAATAATTGCACAGCCAAAACCAAAAATCATTTCGTGAATATGCCACCAATAACCTCCACCCAAAGGTAATAAAGTGATTGTGCCTTTATACATTAATAGCCAAAGTGTGACTGCAACCATACTGAAAATAGCACCACTAAGAAAAAATGGGCGAAAGCCTAAACGTAATAGTGGTGTGATTTTTTGCTCTTTTTCTAGGTCGGTAATTTGCATCATTGTTACCTTGTAAAATTCTTGAGTAATTTACTCGGGTATTATGGATGTATTGTAATGAAATAGTTTTTAATTTGCTTGAATTAGATCAATAAAATGTTCTTATCCGTAAGAGCTAATACAATTAATTAGAAGGTACATTAATTAAAAGTTAAAAGTTAAAAGTGACAGTCGCTCAAAGATGACTTCTAGTTTAGCGAGTTAACTGTAACCACTCAATTATAATAACCAGCTACCGATATCACAGTTGATTTTTCGCACGTATAAGAAATAATTAAAGCTATTTTGAATCGCTATTTCGCTTATGTTGTTATTTTTTGTTTTAAGGTGTTTTATAGACGGTCGACATTGTTAACCCTGAATTTTTATGATGTACGTTACACTTAATAACAAGCGTAAGTATAAATTAAATGCAAAGCTCGCAAGAAAGTATTCTATCGTCAGACAACCACAAGTTCAGAACTTAATAAATGGTATAACTTGACGGTTTTACTTTGAAGTAAGGATTATTTTTGTGTAATATACAGTTATATTTTATACATATATATGGATTAATAGTATTTTAAGTCCATATATATATGTATTTGTTATCCATAAAGTTCCATGTAAAGGTGGGATTTATTGGTTTTTGTTCCTTGTATATGGATAATTTTACGGTGTTAACATGAGTATAAAATATATTGTTATCAAGCAATATCAAGAAATTATTGATGCGGCAGCAAAACAAGTATCAAAATTGAAAATGCCTCCAGAAGGATGGCTTCGCACAAATAGAAAAGCACTACAAATGCCTGCAAAAATCATCATGAACAATGCCGGTATAAAATCAAGTGAGCTTTACCGTATAGAAAAAGCAGAAGTTGACGGAACGTTAACCCTTAATAAATTAAGAGACACTGCTCATGCTATGGGTTGTGATCTTCACTATGCTATTGTGCCAAAGGATGAAATTAAAAACCTTATTAAAAATAAAGCCCGTCTTCATGCGCTTACCTTACTGAAAAACGCCAGTGTGCATATGCAACTTGAAGAGCAAGGTACGACAAAAGCGCAAATAGAATCACAAGTTGATGAATTATCTAATAAGCTAATAAAAGAAATGCCTGAATGGTTTTTGGGGGAAACTAATGATCACTAACGACAGTATCGAAGGAGCTACCCCATTAGATCCCGATGAATTATCAGGTTTGAAATTCAAACATATTACTACACGGAATCAACTCGACGAATTAGAACAAGCTAATATTGTAAATGGTTTACTTTGGCTAAAGAAAAACAGTAACCGAGAGGATGTGTTAACGATTAATTTTGCTTTAAATTTACATAAAGCACTGTTTAAAGACGTTTGGAAATGGGCTGGGACGATTAGATTAACAGAGAAGAATATTGGTGATGACCCTTTTCAAATATCTGTAAATTTAAGAAACTTACTTGACGATTGTTCTGCTTGGATTGAGTTTGATACGTATCCGGCACACGAATCCATTTTAAGGTTTCATCATCAACTTGTAAAAATACACCCTTTCCCAAATGGTAATGGTCGATTTTCTAGAATCTACGCAGATCTCATTGCCAAGAAAGCATTTGACATACCCCTATAAACTGGAGAGGAAAAGCATTGGATACAATGACAGAAACTAGATCAAAGTATATTCAAGCCCTTCGTATTGCTGATAGCGGTGATATATCTGCAATGCTTTCTTTATATGGAGAAAGCTAGATTGTTTTCAGTAAAATTAACAAGGACCGTCGCTCAAATTTATATTGAACTATATCAATAAAAGATAATATAAAATGAAAGGTTAGCTTTTTCTAAAGGTTGGATGCTAACCAAGATAAAAATGAACACTTGGTTAGCCTTAACTTATTGATTAACGAAAGCTCTAATTTTACTGACCGATGAAGCCCCTACATTGGTTGCAATTGGCTCTCCATTTTTTAATAACAACAGTGTTGGAAGACCTCTAATACCATATTTTATCATTAGCTCTTGACTATTATCTGCGTCAATTTTAACTACTTTAAGGCTTTCGTTTTCTTGTGCTATTTGCTCTACTACAGGCGCAATCATTTTACACGGCCCACACCAAGGGGCGTAAAAATCAACCAGAATATCTCCTTCAAATTGCAGTACCTCTGTTTCATATTCTTCTGCAGTGATGGCTTTAACGGTATTTAATTGTGTTTGAACAGTCATTTTTTATTCCTTAAGTTTACAAATAGGTTTCCAAATAAATTTACAAACCGAAGTATATTCAAGTTGTATTAACTTGATTAGCCGTGTTTAATGAGAACTATTGTTCCATAAATGAAACAGTGATGTTTAATGATAACTAATTTAGATGATCTATTACTTTTTGTTGTATTAGTAGAAGCCGGGACTTTCACCGCTGGCGCCAAAAAACTCAACATGCCTAAATCAACATTAAGTAGGCGGCTAGCGCAGTTAGAAGATAAGTTAGGTAGTGAGCTATTGATACGTACTACACGTAACCAAACGTTAACAGAAAGCGGGCGCTTACTTTATTGTGCTTGTAAAAACCACATTGATGCGTTGAGCAAAGTGGAAGAGAAAATTGGCTCATTGATAGACCAGCCACAAGGTAATTTGAATATTCTATTACCGTTAGAATTCTTCAATAAAGTGATCAGTACGTTGATTGTAGACTTTGTGCAGTTATATCCAAAAATAGCCTTGAACTGTCAACATTACTCAGCAGCAATGCCTGAATTTGATCATCATTACGACTTATGTTTTGTGTTGCACGAGCAGACATTACCAGCATCTAATTGGATAGGAAAAGAACTGTTAAGTTTTCCTCAATCTATTTATGCGTCATCAGAATTTGATACGCGCAACATTAAAACGCCAGAAGATTTATCTCAATATCCCTGTATTCTATCGGAAGATGGCCAGCCATGGTTTTTTCGTGATAATAATAAGTTACAAGCTGTTTATGGTCAGAACCGCATTACACTTTCTAGTCCTGAAATGCGTTTACAGGCGACTCAGAAAAATCTTGGTTTGTGTAAGCTTGCTGATTATGTTTTACAGTCTTCGTCTCAAAAAGAGCAGCTACAACGTTTATCATTAACTAAAAAACCGACTGCGCAACGTTTAAGCGTGCTGTATCAAAGTAGAAATGTTGCGATGAAAACCCGCATTTTCTTGGATTTTTTTCAAAGTAATATTGGTCAATTACTTTGATTTTATTGCTGCTTAAATGTAGCTGTATATAAATACAGCTTAGTATGATTCCTTCTTTCTACAAGAAAGAAGGCAAAATGCCTTCTTTTACACATCAACCAGTCAAGTGGTATGTTTTTAACTAATTGATTTGCTGATAACAATCGAGTAATGTGAATATATTATAAAATTATGGACGATTAATACTCTCTTGTAGAAAGAAGGTATGTTGCCTCATAATAAACTGTTAGCACTATAGTCAAATTTCGGAGTAAATTTAAATTATGATTTTCCAAATTGAAAACTTAAATAATCAATCTGAAATATGTGAAGCATTAAAGTCACTTATTGAAGATAATATTGATGAATTAAAAAAAGAAATTATCGCGGATTTGTCTCATATTGATCAACGTGCGACAAACTATACAGGGTTAAGAATTGACAATATTTCCCATGCTAAAGGCAATGAATATCAATTAGACTACAGCTATGATTATAATATTTATAATGGTTGTGCTGATATGGATGTAAACGATGAGGTTGCAGATTGCTTACTTTTTACTATCGACGATGATGGGGAGTTAGAATTTGATTACCCCGTTTATGAAGAAAGAAGCACAGCCGATGAATTATAGTGCTAACAAGTTGCTCAAAAGGACAAAAAACAGTTTGCTGTTTTTCGTGCCTCAAACATTTTAGCAAACTATTTTTTGCCTCTTAGTAAGGCGTTAGCCTTCTCTCTTACATGGTGTTCATTTGTGACCTCTGTATTTAAATACATGCAATATAGACCTGAGTTCTTTGATAATTTCTTTTTGAAATTATCTCGCTTTGGCGAATTCAATGATCCATTTGAAATGGTTATGGGTAATTATCTAAGTTCCGCAGATAAAGAAGAATATGATTTAATCATGTCACTTTCTAGCACATTATCTGATGGGGCTGCATATTACGATATAGCATACGACGCGCAAGCTGGTGTTAGAGCAAGTATTGGAGTGTTATGTTTTGCGTCAGAAGAGAGCAATCTTTTAATGTGGGCGCACTACGCCAATAATCATGAAGGTATATGCATAGAGCTTGATAAGACGGCTGACTTTTTTACTGGAAAATATAAAAATGCTACTGAATTTTTTGGCGAAACAATGGATGATCACTACCAAAACATAGGTGAGTTACGAAAAGTTAAATATACACTTGAACGTCCAACTTACATTGAGCCAAGTGAGCTTGAATACGATACTGAGTCATGGTTTGTTAAATCACCAGAGTGGGAATATGAACAAGAGCATCGCTTGTTATTGCCTATTGATCTAGCTACGAAGCCTCCTAAATCAAATATGTATTTTTATGCTCTAGAACCAAAAATGATAAAATCAGTCATATTAGGCTGCCAAATGACTGTGGCTATAAAAAAAGAGGTTTATGAAAAATGTAGAAACCTTGGTATAAAGGTTCGTGAAGCGTACGTTCATTCTCATCAATTCAAACTTGATATTGTTGATTACGATGAACAGAATCAAAGTAAGTATATCAATATGTATAACTTAAATAGAATGACTCGCTAACAAAGAAGGCTAACAAGAAAATAAACAAGGACACGTAACAGTTGGCTACGTTTCGCTTCGCTCCACAATTTTAGCCAACCATTACTTAGCCTGTTATTTAGGCGTTATATGTATATTCCGATTGATGTTTGGTTTTTTGGAAAGGGCGTTTATAAACTTAACTATTTGTAAATGTTGCTACGAGTTTTAGCTATAATCGTTTATCTAAAGTTGTTAACTAGCTTTGTATTTATGGTAAGTTTTAACGTAACAAGTTAATCTATTATTAGTTACTGTTTGTAAATAGCTCAAATTTTAATGCATTTAAAACTACCGATTTTTACTCGTAGCTTTAGCGTTTTTAGTTTAAGTTTATCAACCATATAACAAGCAATTCAACGGGACACATACAGCTGGCTGTGCTCGTGCCTCGCAATTTTAGCCAGCTATATTTAGCCCATTAATTGGGCGTTATATGCCAATGAAATTTAGCTTTAAATAAAGTGATTTTTAGTGGATAGTTTTACGCTAAAGTAGGGTGTTCGTTTACACGAATAAGCATTGCCTTTTATTCCTTTTTCAAAGGAGGCAACGCTATTCATTTAGCTTAACCTTTTGTGTGTAGCGTAAAAGTTCACAGTTAGGTTATATTATTACGTGTGGCTTAACTTGTTGTAGTGATTGTTTATACTTTCGTTGCATATAACAAGGTTTTAAAGCCGGACAAATAACAGTTGGCTTTCGCTTCGCGATTATAGCCCAACTATCATTTGCCACTTAAAATGGCGTTAGGCATTTAGGGAAAGTATGGATACATCTCAACTCGAACATGAAGCCGAAGATTACATTTCAAGTTACCTAAATCGTCGTAGTTTACTTATTGCTAAACCAAAATTTGACGTTTTAGGTACTGATCTTTTAGCTTTTTCAGAAATGAATGACGGTGTTAAATTTTGCCGGATTCAATGTAAAGGGCGTTCACTTTTAAATAGTGATAACTCTAATGTTCATATTCCCTTAAATTATGTGTCAGATGGCTTTATTGTTTTTCTGTACATTGATGCCCCTTTAGTTGAACCTCAGTTATATGTATTTTTTCCTCAAGAGGTCAAAAATTGGAAACTAAATAAAAAGAATGATTTTGTTTTAACATTTTCAAGAAATAACTTTGAATCAAAATTATCGCCTTATAAGGTTTCAGACCTAAAGGTTAAAGCATTAAAATTGTTTATAGAAAATGCTAATGTAAGCGGGGAGTTTAAGAACTTGGTAGTTTCAGAAATTAACTTTTCTATCCCTGCACCAGTTTTTTCTATAAAGGCAACAGTTACGGGTGGCGAATAAATGCCTAACAAGCTGTTAAACAAGGACAAAAAACAGTTGGTTTTGCTCCTTCGTCGCTAATTTTAACCAACTATTTTTTGCCTGTTAACAGGGCGTTAGTTTACATGGATAGTTATGCGATCTACTCAAGTCTTAGGGTTATTATTTGCTGTAAGTGCCTTTTTTTTAGGCTCATGGATTTTAGGTGGTGTTGACTATGAAACATCAGCATCTGCTGGAGCGGGTGCCTTTTTTGGTTTAATGATATCCGCTATTCCTTGTATTGTAATTTCTGCAATATTATTAGTCCCATCATCAATCCAGCTGATTTCTAAAAAAAAGAGAAGCGCTTATGGGTTTAATAATACAAAATGGCAATTACTTCTTTTAGTAAACTTAGTAATATCATTTGGATATGTTTGCATTATTACTTTTATTATATTCACATATATAAAGGTGAAATTTGGGTTAATGTAAACTAACAAGGGTTTTCAAGCCGGACAAATTACAGTTGGCTATTTGTTCGTGCCTCACTTATTTTAGCCAACTGAAATTTGCCGCTTAAAACGGCGTTATATTTTTCTTCGTACCAGCATCAACTTTAGGCACTTTCAATGACTCCTGAATATAGAATCGAAACTGAAAAACAGATCACGGAATATCTAAAGAGTAATGATTTAGAAAACATTAAATATATGCAGGTTGAACAGACTTTTGATGATCTTGGTGTAGAAATCAACGTTTGGAATGTTAAGTTTTCTGAAAGCTCTTGGTGGGTAGTAGAAGGTGAAGGAGCACCAATGAATTTATACTCACAAGATGCAAATTATTTTTCGGCCGATGAAGCTTATTCATTTCATATGGGAATTACGCAGAGGTTGCAAGCTAAGCATCACCAAGAGTTTAAACATATCATTGATGAACTCCCATTAGACATTGAGCATGTTAAATCAATTAGCCGTCGTTTAAACCTAGCGTCCCAAGAACTAAATAATGTTAATGGCCCTGAAGATATTCAAAGTATTGGTCTTACTTGCAGAGAAAGCCTTATTGAATTGGCAGGAGTATTGGTAAATGATAACTTAACTGTTCTCAAAGACAATGACCTAAAAGCTAGCGACTTTAAAGGTATTTCTAATGCTGTCATTGCTATTTATGCTCAAGGTAGCAGTAATGCTAAATTAAGAAAAAGGTGTCGCGCCATTGCAGAAGCCGCATGGGATCATTCTTCCGAAATAGTACATTCACCAAACAGAAATATTCCTGACGCAAAGATTTGCTTGTTATTCACTTGCTCTGTAGTTTCTATTTTCCAAAATTTGTATTTAAAACATCTTGGGTTTGATTCAGAGCCTAAATGTAGTGAATGCAACAGCCTAAACTATGAGTTTCATGGAACAGACAATGAATTAGTTCTCGTTATGCAGTGTAATAGTTGTGGGCATGAAGAGGCTGTTCAACTGGAATCTGAGCAATAAAAAATATAACAAGTTGCTCAAGCAGGACAAAATACAGTTGGTTTTTTGCTCAATGGTATGGACTCCTCACCTTTGACCAAATAGGTTAAGGTGAAGACGCGAATCATTAGGAGCCCAAACCATGAAAAATTCTACCACTATCAGTATCGATTTAGCTAAAACTGTTTTCCAAGTTGCCTTATTTAATAAATATGGCGTAATGAAATCTAATAATAAAATGAGCCAAGCTAAAATGGTTCAGTTTATCGCCCAGCACCCAGAAGCAACTATTTGCATGGAAGCATGCGGAACCGCTCATTATTGGGGGCGTCGTTTTCAACAAAGTGGTCATAAAGTATTACTTGTTCCTGCACATATTGCCGCAAAATACCGCACAGGTAATAAAAATGATGCTAACGATGCGTTAGCTATTTATGAGTCAATTAATCGTCCTAAAACTTATTTTGTCCAAGTAAAAAACCTTGATCAGCAAGACTTGGCAAGTTTACTTAAGCTACGACAAGGCTATGTAAAACAACGCACTCAAACAGCAAATAGAATAAGGGGCTTAGGCCTAGAATATGGGGTTAAAATTCCTAAAGGTATTGCTAAAATACGCAAAGATTTACCATGTTTCCTGGAAGATGCAGAGAATGAGTTGACGACGTCTAGTCGATTTATTTTAAGGGATCTACTCGATCAACTTTTGTTGCTGGATGGTCAAATTGATGAATCAACGAATAGATTAGTTGCTAGAGCTAAGGAAGTACCTGTTTGTATACGATTGATTGCGTTGCCAGGTGTTGCTTGGATAATTGCCAGTGCGCTTTATGCAAGATTGGGAGATGGCTCAGCGTATAAGTGTGGTCGTGATGCCAGCGCAAGCGTTGGTGTAGTTCCTGCTCATTCAGGAACGGGTGGAAATAATAAGTTATTAGGGATAACGAAACGAGGTGATAGGTGTTTACGCTCATTACTTGTTCATGGAGCACGTTCAGTTGTTAGTCGAATTAAAGACAAGCAAGATGGGTTGAGTTGTTGGATAAGAGAGCAACTATCAAAGAATCATTTAAACAAAACTGCGGTTGCTTACGCCAATAAGCTAGTCAGAATGGCATGGGCTATTTTGAAGAGTGGTGAAGAATATCGAACACCTTTAGCTCAGTAGTGTTTGATAAACCTTGAAAAAGTAACTAAGTTAACCGAGTATAAGCAGTCGTAAAATAATAATGTAAAGTGTATCAACGCACGCAAGGCAAAACCTGTGAGGCACGACGGTATTCAAATACCTCTTACTCGTTAAGGAGCTTTGTAAGTGGATTAAGCCATTAAGGTTCGGGGTAGCTCCCCATCAGAAACCGAATATACGTGAACTTGCTACATACATTTAAATTTATTACGATTAACGGCTTGCTATGCAAGAGGAGTCCATATACGTGCCTCGCTTATTTTAACCAACTATATTTTGCCTCTTAGCAAGGCGTTGGTATGACTCCCCACGTCAAGTTAAACCGTAAAACATCCTGCTTTTTTTTGAGCCATGATTTTTCTCTTTTCAAGTTGAGTGAGTTAACGCATAGAATGAAGCAAGTAATTTCGTCGGTTATCATGCTGATATTCGTGGATTATTAACCTATTGGCTAACAGCGCCTACCTTACTTTTTCCGTCGTGACACCTAATTTCAGTCTATGCTCGTGGTTCAATGGCCGTTAGGCTATTGCCATCCTAACGCCCTCGGTGGTTGTGCCACATCCGATGCTTGACTCCATGCGCTAACTCAAAACTTTTTCTCATTTAATCTTTTCTCTTTTTCATGTTGTTTTCTTTATTTACGACTCACTTTTTGATTATGCTGGTACCCTTGAAATACGCGTACTTGGGTCAACAGGCACTAATATTACTTCTCGTGATATCGCCCAAATATATGCGAGCATTTCACGGGCAATGGCAGCGACAACAATATTACGATGCTTACCGCGTTGCATCAGGTGTTTGTATCGTCGGCAAAGCCTTAGTTGGGCTTTCCAAGCAATATCAATAACGACCTTAGGCAGTGTTTCTTGCCGCTTTTGTAGCTCGGTTGACACGTTTGCGTTGTGCTTATAGGTTTGAGCCCCTTCAATTAATAATCGACGTGCTCGGCCATTACCACATTTAGTGATGCCGCCTAGCTTTCGATTATCCCCACTTGAGTTTTCTTTGGGAACTAATCCTAAGTAAGCCATTAGCTTTCTCGGGTGGTCAAAGCGTCTTAAATCACCTAACTCAGCAATGGTACCTACAGCGACTAAAAAACGAATACCTCGCATCGCTTGCAATGCTTGAACGACGGGATAATAGCGCCATAGTTTTGCTTGATGTGCTAATTCATTAACTAATCGTTCAACGCGCTTAATACGTTCGGTAATGGTTTGTATCATTTCTTGCAGCACAATTTGTTGGCTTGGATGCGGCAAAACTAACTCAGTTAGCCAACGTAAATGTTGATTTGACCAATTGTCATTCACTTTGCAGGTGATGTTGTTGCGCAGAAATAAACCTTTAAGTTGGAATTTAGCATCTTTTAAGTCTTTCATAGCGGTTTCTCTTGCCCTGGATAAATCACGTATTGCTTCGTCTTCAGGCTCGGGGACATAAATCGGGGTTAGCTCCTCGTCTTTAAGGAGTTTGGCCAACTTCATTGCATCACGTTTATCGGTTTTGACTTTATCTCCTGGTTTTTTAGGGATAAGCGATGGCGCAACGACATAACAGCAATGACCTAAACTTGTCAGTAGACGGTAAATCCAATAGCCACATGGACCTGCTTCATAAACAAAATGCAATGTCGCATTAGGGTATTTAGATTGATATTGCCGAGCAAGTTTAGTGATTGCTGCTTTGGTTGTTTTAATTTTTCCTTGATGAACAGTTTTTGCGCCACGTTGGTCTTCAATGTGTGCAACTTCAGTAGATACTTTATGGGTATCTAAGCCAATGAAAAGTATGTTATGTTTATTCATGCTAGCCTCTATTTTATATTGTTGATAAATATATTATGGCTCTGGTTTGTAAAACTAACCCACGAATTTAGAGGCTAGCACTTTGTGGGGAGTCATTATGTCTATGAGTTTAAGTATGAATCAAGCTTTGAAAGTGTCGATAACTGAAGGTTTTAAAAATACTGCTTTAGGATTTTTGAGAATAAGAAAAAATCTAAATGTCACTCATTTTTCAGACGTTGAAACAGAAGGTTATTTAAAAGAAATCCTATTATCAACCCCGCTTGAGGATATAGAATCGAAGGGTAAAAACCATTATTTCAAATGCATTAGTAAAAATGCAATTTTAACGGTTAACTCTCATAGTTTCACTATTATCACCGCAAAGGAAATAAACAAGAGTCCGCGGGTAAAAAACTCATAACAAGTCACTCAAAAGGACAAATAACAGTTGGTTTTTGCTCCTTCGTCGCTTATTTTAACCAACTGTTATTTGCCTCTTAGTGGGGCGTTATTTCTCTATCGTAATTTCAACCAAAGGAGTGAATCGAAATGTTTTCACAAAAGGAAAAAAAAGACTTACAAAATATTATCCAATCAAATAAACATGAAATTTATGTTGTTTCATTTGAAGAAATGGATGCAATAATTAAGTCTTCGCCAAAAGGTAATAATCAAAATGTTCAAGTGGCGTGGAAAAAGATTAAAGGGAAAGTAGGTGCGGGAGTGAGTTATTATGCATCTGCCGATGATGTTGTAACAATGACTAAGCTTGTTGGTGATCTAGGTGGCGTTGGTGCAAGGGCATATATAAAGAATTACAGTGGTAAACCCCATATAATAATTAAAGGCCATCCAGGTTTAAGGACTATACTGACTGGAACCAAGTATGGAATAAAAAACCCGAAAGTAGTCTCTATTGGTTTAGGAAAGACGGGGGCAATAGCGGCAGCAAAGCAAGGCGGTATTCTAACGGTAATTCTCTTGTCAACTTATCGAGTTGTGGATTATTTCCTGACAGATCAAGCCACACTTACTCAGCTTATTGGTACTCTAGCTACTGATATTGTAAAAGTTGGCATAGCTACAGCTGCGTCAATAGGGACTGCAGTTATTGCTGGAGGTTTGACTCTTGCAATCGGACCAATTTTAGCAGTGGTTGTCGTAGGTGTTGGTATGTCAATGCTTCTCGAGTACGCTGATAATAGCTTGGGGATCACTAAACGAGTTATCGCTGGGTTAGATGAATTAGAGAGTAATGCCAAAAATTACCTAGCTCAACAAAAGAGAAATGCGGTAAACGCAACTGCTAAATCTGCAAATAAAATCATCGACCATACCATCAAGTCCGCGCAAAGAATTGCTATCAATTGGGTTAGGAATGCTTTGAGGGAATATATATCACCTTCAAGGAAAGTATGGTAATGGAAGATAGAGAAAAGCCATCATTAGCTACTCGCATTATTGGTGCGTTACTTTTCATTGCAGGCTCTTGTGCTGCATTATTTTGGTTCTTTTATCGAGTAGTTATTCTATTAAGTACTTCGCAGTCAGAAGTCGTAGTATTTGATAAAGGCTCCTTTTATATGCTGGGTGTTGGTGTTGGCATGTCTGTTCTCGCTTTCGCGGCTGTTCAAGAAGGTTGGATTGGGAAAGTATTATCAAAGAAACAGGCTGCTATTTTAACGAGGATTGCGATTGTTAGTCTTGCTTTAATCTTTATTACCCCCAACCTCTTTCACTATATTTCAGAGGCTTACTTTTCAAGTGAAGGTTACTCTGTATGTGAAGAGGCATCGAGCCAGTGGCTATTTGTTCGGGATATTGTCTATATCCAAGACACAATAGAATGTGGCGCTAAACTAAAAGAGAAATAACAAGGCGCTCAAACGGAAAAATTACAGTTGGCTGCACTCAATGGTATGGACTCCTCACCTCTGACCAAAATAGGTTAAGGTGAAGACGCCAATCAACAGGAGCCCAAACCATGAAAAATTCTACCACTATCAGTATCGATTTAGCTAAAACTGTTTTCCAAGTTGCCTTATTTAATAAATATGGCGTTCTAAAATCTAATGATAATTGGCTAACGTTAACAAAAGACTTTAGGCGGTTGTTTCATGGCGCAGTAGGACACAGTGATGTATTAACTGATTATTGCGAGCATAAAGGATTGAAGCGACGAACCAATGTTAATTGTTGTGATAAACTTCTCGCGTAACCATAATAACCACCTACCTATATCACGGTTAAATTTCCGCACGTCTAAAAATCGGTATTTCTCTTATTTATTTGATAATTTTATAGATATTGTCGATTATAACCGACATTATCTATCGCAGACTATTAGTGCGTTAAGCTTTCAAGTAAATCATGAATTTCTTGTTTAAGTTCTAAATCGCTAATTTTATTCGCACTTACTTTAGCATTTTGTAAACTTGTGCGGGCAGCTTCATTCTGACCTAATTCAATCTGTAGGCTAGCCATTGAAAAACCAATTGATGACATATGATCTTTAGAGTTGATGGCGATAGATTTTTCTAGTGCTTTTGTATAAATAATTAAAGCGTCTTCTAACTCTTCGGTAAAGTCAGCCAACGTTTCCCATTGTACTGGGTGGTCTTTAGGTGTATTTTCGTTGTCGATACAGATTTGATTTAGCTGAACATATAATAATTCAAATGTATTGTTATCATCTCTTTCCGCTGCTTCCATCAACCTTCCAGCCAAGTCATGAACTGACTTGTATACTTTTGTATTCATCATTGTTGCTAGTACCTTATTTATAACTAATTAATTCACTTACTCATTTGAACAAGTATATTATTTAAAAATTTTCCATACTAGGATTCATTTCAGTGTTTATATAGAGAATGGTTCAAGTAATCGCTTTTGTAATCTAGTATCGCCAAATTTTATCAAATTTGAATAAACAAACTTTTCAACTAATGCTTTATGAGCGAGTGTCCTTCTAATTCGTCGTGTGAAGGTACATAACAAGAAATTTTGATCTCCCCGATAAAACGAACACCAAAATCTTATTAAAAATGAGGTGAATGATTAATAAGGACCGTCGCTTAAGTGTACTCATATTTAAACTGCTCTCGATAAAATCAAGAGCATTTAAATCAAATAAGTTTAACCGCATACAATTTAAGATGAATACCTTAGCTACCCATTTCTTTATAGGTAGATACTTGTTAATGTGGTTTTAATTAAAAAAGATACCTTTATTAACCAAAGCATATCTTTTTTGTACACATTCACACTCTAGCTCGAGATGACTATGAAAAAAACAATCGTATCTACTTTTTTATTATCAAGTATTTTAATGGCCTGTACAGGAACGAACTCTACTGTTGAGAAAACAGCAACTGAAGCTAAGCTAGCAGTAATGTCAGCAGCGGAAAATGCGAGTGACGTTGAGCAATCTAAAGCATTATTGTTGGCAAAATGGGAAGGTCCTTATCAAGGTGTACCAGCATTTGATAAAGTTTCATTAGCCGGTTTAATTCCAGCAATGGAAGAAGCGATGAAAATCAACCTTGCTGAAATTGACGCAATTGCTAATAATTCAGCATCACCAACATTTGAAAATACGATTGTTGCGATGGAAAGAACGGGTAAAGATTTAGCTCGAGTTTTCACTTACTATGGCATTTGGCGTTCAAATGAATCTTCACCGGAATTTCGTGAAATTCAAGCTAAAATGGCACCAACACTTTCTGCCTTTTTCTCTAAAATAAATCAAAATAAAGCACTTTTTGCACGCGTTCAAGCAGTTCATAATAGTGATGAAGTTAAAAGTTTAACGCCAGAGCAGCAACGTTTAGTACACCTAACTTACAATGGCTTTTCTCGAAATGGTGCTACGTTAGATGGTGATGCGAAGAAGCGTTATGCAGCAATCAATCAAAAGTTAGCAGAATTACATACAAAATTTGGTGATAATGTTTTAGCCGATGAAGAAAACTATGTATTGTATTTAACTAAAAACCAGTTAGGTGGCTTATCTGAGTCTATTATCAGTAGTGCCGCTTCGGCAGCTGAAGCACGTGATCATAAAGGTGAGTATGCCATTACGAATACTCGTTCATCAATGGACCCGTTCCTAACTTATTCAACTGAGCGTGAGCTTCGTAAGAAAGTATGGGATAGCTATTATAGCCGCGGTAACAATGGTGATGAATTTGATAACAACGCCATTATTGCTGAAATTTTACAACTGCGTCATGAACGTGTTGGCTTACTTGGCTACAAAAACTATGCGTCTTGGCGTTTAGAAGATCGCATGGCTAAATCACCAGAAAATGCTATTAAATTAATGGAAAGTGTATGGCCAGCAGCAATCGCACGTGTTGATGAAGAAGTTGCCGATATGCTTGTTATTGGTGAAGCAGAAGACGGTATTGAAAAAATTGAACCGTGGGATTATCGCTTCTATGCTGAAAAAGTACGTAAAGATAAATACGATTTAGATTCAGCTGAAGTTAAAGAATACCTTCAATTGAATAAATTACGTGAAGCTATGTTCTACGTAGCAGGCCGTTTATTTAATTTTGAATTTACTGAAATTAAAGATGGCTCTGTGCCCGTTTTTAATGATGATGTACGTGTTTGGGAAGTTACAGATAAAACATCTAATGAGCATATTGGATTATGGTATTTAGACCCGTTTGCACGTAAAGGTAAACGTTCAGGTGCGTGGGCAACAACTTACCGCAGCTATACTACCTTTGATGGTAAAACAAACGTATTGTCTTCGAATAACTCTAACTTCACTAAAGGTGTTGATGGCGAACCGACATTAATTTCATGGTCTGATGCAGAAACTTACTTCCATGAATTTGGTCATGCATTACATTTCTTATCAGCAAAAGTAGCCTACCCAACGTTGAACGGTGGCGTTCGAGATTACACTGAATTTCAATCTCAGCTGTTAGAGCACTGGTTAGCAACGGATGAAGTAATCAACAACTACCTGGTACATTACAAAACGGGTAAGCCGATGCCAAAAGAGTTGATTACAAAAATTAAACAAGCTGCGAAGTTTAACGAAGGCTTTAAAACAACTGAGTACTTAGCGTCAGCGTTAGTTGATATGAAATTTCATACAGTTGACCCTACTGGTATCGACGCACAGAAATTTGAGCGTGATACCTTAGCCGCTTTAAATATGCCTGAATCTATGGTGATGCGTCATCGTTCAACCCAATTTGGTCATGTATTTAGTTCAGAAGGTTATGCTTCAAGCTATTATGGTTATATGTGGGCAGAAGTATTAACGGCTGATGCGGCGGAAGCTTTTGAGCAATCACCAGGTGGTTTTTACGATAAAGATGTGGCGGCTAAACTTGTTGAACATTTATTTAGTGTTCGTAACGCAGTTGATCCAGCAGAAGCTTACCGTGCCTTTAGAGGCCGTGACGCTGATGTAAAAGCATTAATGCGTGACCGTGGTTTCCCTGTTACCAAATAACTTGAGCTAGGTTTAAACAACTTAAGCTCGGCTTAAATTAAAATTAAGTGTTAAGTCTTGATTTAAAAACTCGCTTCGGCGAGTTTTTTGTTTCTGCTTACTTGTATTTGGCAGGTTATTTGGCAGATGATTTAGCAATTATCATGTCATCCTTTTTTGATTTAGCCAAAGTTTGTTAGACTAATACTTACTTGAATAATGAAATTGGTATTAACAGCATTTTTATGAAAAATTTATTGGCGTTATCGCTCATCATATCTTTCACCGTATTACTCAGCGCTTGCTCAGTTAGCCAAGAAAATTCCCCTTGGTTATTAATTGACAACTTTGAGCAGCAAACCTTAAGCAGCTGGCAGAATGCGGATACACAAAACAATACTAAGCCTTATGTTGCTAAGCCGCAAATAACAGAAATTCGTCTTGATAATTATATGGTTAACAATAATGATGTGGCTAACAGTAGTGATACGGTTAACAACAACCATTATCTGATTAAAAAACCGGCCAAAGATGGCGTTATCGGAAACCGTAAGGCACTTAGTATTAAAACATTACCTGAGCCTGTCGCAGTAGGAGAAACTTATACTTTTTATACGCGTATTCTGGTAGAAAGCTTTCCTAATAACCATGCTTTTGGCATTAGTAACCTAACTCCAGCACAGGTTAAAGACACCGGTTATAATGCATTTGAGCCGACATTAAGAGTTACTGATAAATTTGAGTCTAATGGCTTTAAAAATGATGGTACTTTAATGGTGAAAATTGACAGCGATAACAAGTATCGTCAGTACAGCAATGTTCAAAACTTCCTTGATGGGCGTTCAGCCAACCCTATGCAAACTAATGTTTGGTATCAAATTTGGTATGTCGTTAATAACAGCCGAACTGATCAAGGAGGACAATCTTATGATGTCTATTTGCAAGGCGGTGAATTTACAAAGCAAACCTTAGTCTATAAAGATGCCGCGTTTAGAATGAAAAGAGAGCAGGCCTTAATCACTTTTTTTGCTAATAGTAATACTGGTTCACATAAAAAGCCTTATGGTAATGGCGGCTTGGCGTATGACGACATTTATATGAGTAAAGGTGTTAATTTAACGAATCCTACAAAATGATAGGCAGTGTCTTACATTGCTTGTTCTCGTTACTTTGCAATTCATTAATGTGAATTACAGAGTAACGCTAAGCAGTTAACATTAACTACAGGCTTTAATCAGGCAGTTTTTTACCGTGTCGCCAAAACTTCTTCCACCGAGAAAAAATATTCTTAGGTAAGTAGCTGTGGTTATTACGTTTTATTCGTTTATAAATGTGCCATTGTTTTGGTATTAAATGAATAACAATATTTAAGTAATTTGGAATATGAAAATAGATTATTTCGTGATCTGAAGATAGCTCTTTTAATAACGTTAATAATAAATTAACTTCGTAATCAGTGGCGTCAGGCAAATTGATAGACAAACAAGTGTTAGGCGTTATATTCGCCGTTAAATGCTCTAATTGATCGACCGTATTATTGTAACTTTGAATTTCTTGCTGATAAACATCACAAACATACCAATCATAATCACGAGTATTCTCTTGTAGCCATTTTTTACTATCGTTGTACACTAAGTTAGCTTGATTATTTTGTGGATTAAAATATTGGTTAAAGCAATCTATTACTGTGTTGCTATGCTCAATACTCTGTAGGTTAATGTTGTTTGATATGTGGTGAATAAAGCGCTGAATATTACCGCCACCTAAACCAAGTTCAATCATGCTATTAGGTTTAAAAAATAATAACGGTAACATCATTGCTGTTTGGTGAGGCAGGGTTAATTTCCAAGGTTTACGCTTAAGCATGACGCTTTGAATCACTTGCTCGCTATGCTCATTGCTACAGCCAAAAGCAAGCCAACGATAGTGTTCATTCTCGTTTACTGATATAGCTTCTTTGTCTTGACTCAAATAAGTTAATTTTCCTTGTGCAACGTGCTTTGCTAATTGCATAATTCTCCAATGGGTTAATGAAAAGAACAACTATTACTAAAATAAATAATAAGGATAGACAATGTACACCTTAAGAGCACCTATTACAGCAGCGGAGTTTTCGCAATATTACCATTTACGGTGGAAAATATTAAGGAAACCATGGCAGCAAGTGCCTGGAAGTGAGCAAGATGCACATGAAAAATACGGTATTCATCGAATGATTATTGATGAACAAGATAATGTGCTGGCTGTTGGGCGCTTAGAAAGAGCTACCGAAAAACAAGGACAAATTCGCTTTATGGCTGTTGATGATAAATCTCAGGGATTAGGATTAGGTCAACAAATAGTTAACAACCTAGAAGCGCAAGCTAGCCAATTAGGTATGAGTGAAATAACGTTAAATGCTAGAGAAAACGCGATCAAATTTTATCAAAAACTAGGTTATCAATTACAAGGCTATTCCCATACACTTTTTGCAGATATTAAGCATTATACAATGGTTAAAGATTTAGTCGCTGCAACTCAACATAAAGTAGCAGAAGCAAAGGCTTTACAAGCTATTTGGCATAAAACAATTCCGTTAAGTAAAGCGATGGATTTACAAATAAGCTATTACGATGGCACTAAATTAATCACAATTTGTAATGCCGATTTTAATCAGAACTTACATCACACAATGTTTGCTGGCAGTATTTATACCTTAGCAACTTTAACTGGGTGGGGCTGGGTTTATTTGGCGCTACAAGAGCAACAACAAAACAATGCTCATCTAAACGGCGATATTGTTTTGGCTGAGGCTAATATTCGTTATCATTCTCCTATTAAAGAGTTAGCTTACGGACAAGTTTTGGAGCAAGACGTTTCAGGACAATTTGATAATTTATTACAAGGTAAAAAAGCCCGTATTAATCTCGTATCAAAGGTCTATTGTGGTGAGAATATTGCTGCTACATTTACTGGTAGTTACTTTATTTTGCCAACATGTAAACAAGAAAAGGACACACAGTGAAAATTCAATATTTATGGGTAATATTTACCTGCATGAGTTTTGTTGCACAAGCGCAACAGGCTAAAGAAGAACAAGCTATCGATAAGGTATTAAGCGAATTTCATCAAGCTGCAGCCGATGCTAACGCTAAAATATATTTAAATCTACTGACTGATGACGCTATATTTTTAGGTACAGACGCTACCGAGCGTTGGACAAAAACGCAATTTACTGACTTTGTTTTACCGTATTTTAATCAAGGAAAAGGCTGGGTATATGTAGCTAAAGAAAGAAATGTTAGTCTGTTAAATCAGTATAAAGTCGCTTTTTTTGATGAGGTTTTAGAAAACAAAAAATATGGCTATTGTCGAGGATCGGGCGTATTAGTCCAAACAGAGCAGGGCTGGAAAATAAGTCAGTATAATTTAACTTTCTTAGTGCCAAACGATATTGCTGAGCAGGTAGCTGAAACAATCCAAACTTATAAGAAAACACAATAATGGTTAAAGATATGAATGAATTTAAAAGTAAAGATTCTGTTGGCATTATTGGTTGTGGTTGGCTAGGGAAAGCGTTGGCGCAAACGTTAATTAAGCAAAACATTACAGTGCTGGCGACAAGTAGTAAGCAAGAAAATGTTGATAAGTTAAATCAACAATCCATTAATACTCAGCAATTAGTCCTACCTACAGATGCAGCAATACTTGCTCGCCATGACGTGTTTACCATGCAAAGCTTGGTTATTGCCATTACCCCACAGCTTAGGCAAGGGCGTGTGGATTACGCTGAAAAAATAGCTCAACTAGTGAATGCTGCACAACAAGTTGGTGTGGTTGACCGTATTATTCTATTATCGAGTACGGCGATTTACGACGGATTAGATGGTGACGTTGATGAAGATAGCGTACTTAATTTAACAATAGAAAAAGTGAAAATATTGAACGCGGCTGAGCAAGCAGTATTAAGCTTTTCTAAGCACCAGCCTAAATCAACAGCTAAGCAAGGAATTGTACTGAGGTTGGCTGGCTTAGTTGGTCCAGATCGTCATCCAGGTAAATTTATTTTAGCGAATAAAATGTTAAGTAATGCTAGGGCTCCGGTTAATTTAATCCATCAACAAGACGCTGTTGGCCTAATTGAAGCCTTGCTAGAAAAAACACTTTTACAAGCTATTTTTACGGGTGTTAGTGATACACATGTTACTAAAGCAGAATATTATCAAGTGGCGGCAAAATCATTAGGTTTAAAGCCGCCTGCTGTTGAACAAGAAAATAAAAACGAAGTGACTAAAATGGTCTTGGGTGATAAAACTCAACGCGCTTTAGGATATCAATTTATGTACCCAGATTTACTTGCTTGGTTGAATACTTAACTGAACAAGTAAGCTGGAACTCGCATCTTTAAATGGATTAAGTATAATAGCGTTAATCACTTGCTATTGGCTTATCGTTTGAAATTATTTTCTAAAACCTTTCTTGAACGCCATCGTTTAAAATTATTGTTTGTTCTTATTTGGTTACATATATCAGTGCTAGATTTAGTTTTTTTTACTTATCGTGGGCCTGTTTTTTTATGGAAAGAAAACTCTCAGCTTCTTACCATATTCGTTCACTTATCCATTGCTTTTGCAACGACATCTGTGTGTTGGCTAGTAAGTAACTATATCAAGAATAAGTCTAGGGTGAATTTGAATGTTAATCCTGATGGCCATGTAAATACTATAACCAAGAAGACTAAGTAACTATGCGAGTTGTGTTAGCACCTATGGAAGGTGTTCTTGATCATTTAATGCGTGAATTACTGACTAAGGTTGGTGGTTATGATTTATGTATTACTGAATTTATACGCGTAGTTGATCAGGTTATTTCAGATAAAGCTTTTTTGCGTTATTGTCCTGAACTAAATAATGCGAACGTTTATGGCTCTACTACCCAAGCAGGAACGCCTGTACGTGTACAATTATTAGGTCAACATCCGACATGTATGGCTGATAATGCTGCTAAAGTGATTGAACTTGGCTCACATGGTGTCGATATTAATTTTGGTTGTCCTTCCAAGATGGTGAATAACAATCGTGGTGGTGCAATATTATTAAAGGACCCCGAAAATCTTTATCAAATCGTCAGTGCTATTAGAAAATCGGTTCCTGAAGAGACTATTGTAAGTGCTAAAATACGCCTTGGTTATGAAGATAAAAGCCTAGCGGTAGAAAATGCTCAAGCCGTTGAAGCCGCTGGCGCCAATGAACTAACAGTACATGCTAGAACAAAAGTAGAAGGTTATCGACCACCTGCACATTGGGAATGGATTGGTAAAATAAAACAAAGTATTAATATTCCTGTGATTGCTAATGGTGATATTTTTAGCCTAAATGACGCGATAAAGTGCCGAGAAGTATCAGGCTGTCAGGATATAATGGTAGGTCGCGGTGCTTTAATGATGCCTAATTTAGCGCAAGTTATTAAAGAACAAGCTAATGTTATGCCATGGTCTGAAGTACAAAAGTTACTAGTTAATTATACGCGTTGTGAAACCTACGGTGATAAAAGCAAATATTACCCGAATCGCATTAAACAATGGCTTAAATACTTAAAGTTAGAATACACAGAAGCAGATACTTTATTTCAAGAAGTTCGTACCCTTAAAACAGCACAAGCGATAATAGATACACTTTCATGTAACTAATCGCTTGTTATGTTTTACTTGTTACTTTATCGCTAAGCTCATGATTAATTAATCATGAGCTTAGCGTCTTCGGTAAAGAATACCAATGATAAGATTATTTAACCTGAACTCAGGTTATTTAGAAACTTGGCAGTAACTGTTCAGGCATAAATTGGTTTAAGTCACCCTCACTGATAATTTCAGACGCTTCAACAATGTCAGGGGCAAAGTATCTGTCTTGATCATAAAAGCTCACGGTTTTACGTAACATGGCTTTAGCTTGCTCAATTATTGCCGACCCTTTAAGTGGTGCTCTAAAATCTAATCCTTGCACGGCAGCTAAATATTCAACAGCAAGCACACCATTCGTATTTTCGCTCATATCCGCTAAACGACGACCCGCAAAACAAGCCATAGATACATGGTCTTCTTGGTTTGCCGACGTTGGTAAACTATCGACTGAAGCAGGATGTGCCAAGCTTTTATTTTCTGATGCTAATGCAGCAGCGGTCACTTGTGCAATCATAAAGCCAGAGTTTACGCCGCCATTATCGACTAAAAATGGCGGTAACTTACTTAAGCTTGAATCAATTAATAGGGCCATTCTACGTTCAGACAACGAGCCTATTTCGGCAATTGCTAAGGCTAAATTGTCAGCAGCCATCGCAACAGGCTCGGCGTGGAAGTTACCAGCGGAAATAAAGTCACCTTCGTTAGCAAAAACTAAAGGGTTATCGGTAACGCCATTGGCTTCTACGTGAAGTACTTCTGCTGCTTGACGAATTTGCGTTAAACAAGCACCCATAACTTGTGGTTGGCAGCGCAATGAATAGGGGTCTTGCACTTTTTCACAATCAACGTGTGATTGTGATATTTCAGAGCTATCCGTTAATATTGCACGATAAGCCATTGCCGCATCAATTTGCCCTTTTTGACCACGAACAAAATGCACACGATGATCAAACGGTGCACGAGAGCCTAGCGCAGCCTCGACTGAAATTGCCCCAATAACGGTACCTGCAGCGTATAAGTCTTCGGCATGAAATAAACCTTCAAGAGAGAAGGCTGTTGAAGCTTGTGTACCATTAAGTAGTGCTAAGCCTTCTTTGGCAGCTAATGTTATCGGTTCAAGACCTGCAATTTTTAATCCTTCCGTTGCTGGGATTACTTGGTCTTGGTATGACATTTCGCCTTCACCTAATAAAGGTAAAACCATGTGTGCAAGTGGCGCTAAGTCGCCCGAAGCGCCAACAGAGCCTTTTTTAGGTACACAGGGGTAAACTTGTGCGTTTAGTAAAGTAATTAATGCCTGAATGACTTCTAAACGAATACCGGAATAGCCACGAGACAATGAATTGATTTTTAATACCATCATTAATCTTACGGTAGTATCTTCCATGTATTCACCAAAACCTGCTGAATGTGAAAGTACAATAGAGCGTTGTAATAGCTCCAATTCTTCGTTTTTAATACGAGTACTTGCTAACAAACCAAAACCAGTATTAATACCATAAACGACACGATTATCTTTAATGACTTGTTGAACGGCTTCAGCACTTTTATTTATTTCATTAAAAGCACTTTCATCTAATTTATATTGTATGCCGTCGTAACGACTCACACTGCGTAGCTGTGCTAGTGTGAGTTGGCCAGGGATAATATTTAACTCAGTAATTGGGTTCATTTTATTTCTCATTGATCATTGGTAAGTCTAAGCCTTGCTCTTTGGCACAGTTTATAGCGATATCGTAACCTGCATCTGCATGACGCATCACACCCGTTGCTGGGTCATTCCACAACACACGACCAATACGTTTGGCAGCGTCATCTGTGCCATCAGCGACAATAACCACTCCAGAATGTTGACTAAAGCCCATACCAACACCACCACCGTGATGTATGCTAACCCAAGTTGCACCACCAGAGGTTGACAATAAAGCGTTAAGTAGTGGCCAATCTGAAACAGCATCTGAGCCATCTAACATGCTTTCCGTTTCACGATTTGGTGAAGCGACTGAGCCAGAATCTAAATGATCACGACCAATAACAACAGGGGCTGAAAGCTCGCCAGTTTTAACCATTTCGTTAAATGCTAAGGCTAAACGTGCTCTATCTTTTAAACCAACCCAACAGATTCGAGCAGGCAAACCTTGAAAGTCGATACGTTCGCGCGCCATATCTAACCAGTTATGTAAATGTGGGTTGTCAGGAATAAGTTCTTTTACCTTGGCATCTGTTTTATAGATATCTTCAGGATCACCAGAAAGGGCAACCCAACGGAAAGGTCCAATACCTTCACAGAATAATGGGCGAACATAAGCAGGCACAAAACCTGGGAAATCAAATGCGTTGGTTACACCTTCTTCTAACGCCATTTGACGAATATTGTTGCCATAATCTGTTGTTGCCGCACCTGCAGCTTGCAAATCAAGCATCGCTTGTACTTGCACAGCCATCGACTTTTTAGCGGCTTTAACTACTGCAGCTTCATCGGTTAAACGCATTTCAGCGGCATGTTCCATGCTCCAACCTTGAGGTAAATAACCATTAAGGGGATCATGAGCTGAAGTTTGGTCGGTAACAACATCAGGTGTTACACCACGTTTTACTAGTTCAGTAAAAATGTCTGCGGTATTACCTAATAGACCAACTGAAATAGCTTCACCTTTTGCGTTGGCTTCATTAATAATAGCTAATGCTTGGTCTAAAGTTTTTGCTTTTTTGTCAACATATCGGGTTTTTATACGAAAATCGATGCGTGTTTCATCACATTCAACCACTAAAGCTGAAAAACCTGCCATAGTTGCTGCAAGTGGTTGCGCACCACCCATGCCGCCTAAACCACCGGTTAATACCCACTTGCCTTTAGCGCTACCGCCAAAGTGTTGCTTCGCCATAGCGACGAAGGTTTCATAGGTGCCTTGAACAATACCTTGTGAGCCAATGTAAATCCAAGAGCCGGCTGTCATTTGACCGTACATCATCAGGCCTTTTTTATCTAAATCATTAAAATGTTCCCAGTTAGCCCAATTAGGTACTAGGTTTGAATTAGCAATTAAGACACGTGGTGCATTTTCGTGGGTTTTGAATACACCTACAGGTTTTCCTGATTGCACCATTAAAGTTTCATCATCTTCAAGGCGGTTCAGTACTTCAATAATTTTGTCGTAACATGTCCAATTACGTGCTGCTCTGCCGATACCACCATAAACAACTAATGATTGCGGATGTTCAGCAACATCTGGATCTAAGTTATTCATTAACATGCGTTTTGCAGCTTCTGTTAACCAACTTTTTGTCGTGATTTTAGTACCACGATCAGCGCGAATTATTCTTGAAGTATCAAGGCGTAAGTCAGTTTTGGTTGTGTTAGTTGTATTAATAGTCATGTTATCTCTTTATTACTTTGAATCGCTTTATAATTAGAATTAAAACTTGAGGTGGCTACCCAATCGGTATTTATTGCCCGGTGTTGTTAATATGGCTAAACTCACCACGCCTTTACTTGACCAAGTTCTACGTTTTACTTGCAAGCAAGGGATGTTGTTACCTATGTCGAGCAATTGACAAACATCATCGGTTGCTAAAATAGCTTCAACTTCGTGGGTTGCTTCCGTTAACGGTGCAACATCCGACAAATATTCATGAGGTGTAGTACGAGTAAAATCTTGCAATAAATATTCAGGCACTAAGTTGGCATTAACATAACGTTGTTCTAGCTGAATTGGTTGGTTATTTTCAAAATGTAAAACTTGAGAAAAGAAAACCTGCTCATTGTTTTTTAAATTTAATAAAATAGTGACTTCTTTAGTCACTGCTACAGGTTCAAGTTTAAGCTGTTGCGCATGATGTTTATGACCACGCTCGCTAATTTCGTCACTAATATTACGAATTTCTAACAGAGAAGATTGTGATTTAAAAGTAGCTACAAAGGTGCCTGAGCCCTGGGCGCGAACTAGAATACCTTGTTCAGTTAATTCTTGTAGCGCTCTACGGGCAGTCATGCGACTTACATCAAATTGTTGTGTAAGTTCATTTTCTGAAGGAACTTTATAATGTTGAGGCCATTGACCCGATTCTATTTTATGGCAAATATGTTTTTTTATAACACTATATTTAGCAGGTTTTTTATTGTTTTTTGAGTTTGTCTCGCCCATGATATCGCCAATAGATTTTAAGTATGATTTACCTTATATATACGTTCTCATAATTCCTCTTTTAAAGCAATAGTTGTATATACAACTATTGCTAGTTTGCTTTTTATCGGCTAAAGTTATTCGCAATTAATGCGTAAATTTTGGTGATTATTGATGACCCCTCCTTCAACAGCAACAAATTCAGCAGCAACAAATAGTTTAGAAACTAATCCTAATCAATGGCAAACACTTTGGCTTAATGTCAATTTAGCTACTATGGCCTATGACAATGAAGGCATTGGCACTCAAAGTCATGCTAAGAATAACTATGGTGAAATCCTTGATGGTGCGTTAGCGATTAGCAATGGAAAAATTGTATGGTTAGGCAAAGCCGATAATTTACCTCGCTATAATAAAAATGACGTTAATGTGATTGACGGGCAAGGGCAGTGGTTAACACCGGGCTTAATTGACTGTCATACTCACCTTGTTTATGGGGGAAATCGTGCCAATGAATTTGAAATGCGTTTACAAGGAAAAAGTTATCAAGAAATTGCACAGGCTGGTGGCGGTATTATTTCCACAGTTAAAGCCACTAGAGCAGCCACTGAAGCTGAGTTGCTGGCGAGTGCACTACCAAGGTTAACTGCACTTCATCAACAAGGGGTCACAACCGTTGAGATTAAATCAGGTTATGGTTTAGATCTTATTAATGAAGTGAAAATGTTAAAAGTAGCCGGACAATTAGAGAAAATCTTACCTATAACGGTTAAACGTACTTTTTTGGGGGCCCATGCTTTACCAACAGAGTATAAGGATAATGCAGACGGTTATATTGATTTAGTGTGTGATGAAATGCTCCCTATTATTGCAGAACAAAAACTAGCAGATTCGGTAGATGTTTTTTGTGAGAGTATTGGGTTCAACCTTGCGCAAACAGAAAAAGTATTTAATGCTGCAAAAAAACATGGATTATCAATCAAAGCTCATGCCGAGCAGCTATCTGATCTAGGCGGCACTGAGTTAGCCGCCAAATATAATGCGTTATCAACTGATCATGTGGAATTTTTATCCGAACAAGGTATTAAGGCAATGAGTGCCGCGAATATGACAGCTGTGTTATTACCGGGGGCTTTTTACTTTTTACGTGAAACACAATTACCACCGGTTGAATTATTGCGACAACATGGCGTAGCGATGGCTGTAGCTACCGATGTTAACCCTGGCACTTCACCTCTTTGTTCCATTCTATTAATGTTAAACATGGCTTGTACTTTATTTAGATTAACGCCAAGTGAAGCACTTGCTGGGGTTACTTGTAATGCCGCTAAAGCATTAGGTTTATCAACAACAAAAGGGAAGCTTGCGATTGGTTTTGATGCTGATTTAGCGCTGTGGAATATAACTCAACCTGCAGAACTATGTTATCAATTTGGTGTTAATCCATTAAGCGCTTTGGTACAAAATGGGGATAAAGTTATTTAATAATTTTAGTTTAAAAAGAAATATTCGTAACCTGACCTTTTTGGTATACACTTAATATAATTAGGTAAATTAATTTATACTAAGGTATTTCCTTGAATAATAAGAGTATTAAGTTATTTCTGTTGTTGGGGATAGCATTGCTATCTACCAAAAGCTACAGTTCAAATCGTTGTGATGATGTTAATTCGAACAAAAATTGTGTGCAAATTTTTGTTGAAAGTAATACTGGGCAGGGGTTAAAAGATCTCGTGGTATACCTAGAACCTCTTGATGGGCAAAAGCTAGGGCATAAGTCAGAGCCCTTAGTCATTAATCAAGAAGGCAGAGCCTTCGATCCCTATATTAGCGTTTCTCAAGTCGATTCCAATGTTAATTTTGTTAATAAAGATGATATAACTCACCATATATATTCAGCAGGAAGTGAGAATAAATTTTCATTTAAAATTAAATCAGGAGAAACCAATGCTTCGGTTGAATTTACTCAACCTGCTGAAGTTGCTATGGGCTGTAATATTCATGACTGGATGAGTGGATTTTTATTAGTCGTTAATACTCCTTACTTTGCCAAAACAAATGCACAAGGATATGCTTATTTTGATATTACTGAATTAGGAAAATATAAAATTGTTGTCTGGCATCCGCAAATGAACAATACAGATAATCGTATGATTAAAGAAGTAAGCGTTGCACCTAATTCACAGTTTTCGTTTAAATTAAAGAATGAAATGGCTGGAATACCTGTACAAGAAAGTGATGATGATTTCGATTTTTTGTCAGACTATGAATAATGAAGGAAATTAGCCAGTGAAAAGCTTACAAAATAAAATATTTCTATTTTTTGTACTGTTGTTGCTTATGGTTCAAGCGATAGCTTTTTGGACTTTATATAGTGGTAATAAAAATCAAGAAGCAGCTGAAATTAATAATCGCTTAACCACGGCAAAAACTATTTTTACTGAACTATTTGAACGCCGTTCAGAATACCTTGTGGCATTTGCAGAAACAGCAGCGAAAGATTATGGGCTAAAAGAAGTCTTTAATGACGATACACGTAGCTTATTAGTTGCTTTAAATAACCATCGAAAACGCATTGATGCTGATTTAGCGATGACTATTTCAGCTGATGGGGCTGTCACAGGACAATTACAACGACACTTTCTGGATGATGAGCGTAATAAAATACAGCAAGGTACAGAGAGCGGTACAGCATTTCGCTACACCCACTGGCTTGATTCAGGACAGTCTTCACATCTTTACACTATAGATGAAGCCCTTTATCAAGTTAGCTTATCTCCTGTGACGGTTGGGACAAAAACCTTAGGTTGGGTTGCTTTTGGTTTTGAAATAGATAAACGATTAGCCATCGAATTTATGAACATTACTAATTTAAGTACTGATTTTATTGTTAAAGATAATGGCAGATGGCGCTTAATTGCTTCTTCTACAAACAATGAGGAATCTTCTGAAGAGTTGGCATTAGCTGAAAGAATGATCCAAGGTATTATCCCTGAACAATATATTGCAACTCATTCATTAATTACCGAGTTTGATGAGCAAGAAGTGGGTGTTGTGATGTATGGCTTGCGCGCTAATTTTGTCGCTTTACTGCAAGAGCAATGGTGGCGGTTTTTAATACTGGCAGCATTAACATTATTAGTATCATTAACCAGTGCCTATTTTATTGCAGCATCAATTAGTAGACCTATTAAGCGTTTGGTCGCGCAGGCTAAGGTTATCGCCAGCGGTGATTATCAGCAAACAGTGACATTAAATGATAATAATGAAATAGGGCAATTGGCTGATGAATTTAATAATATGCAGACAGCTGTATTACAGCGTGAAGAAGCAATTAAACACCATGGTAACCATGATTCCTTAACTGGTTTACCTAACAGAAATGTGCTTAAGAAAATATTAAAAAAGTATACAGAACAGCAACAAGCCTTTGTTTTATTACATTTAAACTTAAGTCGTTTAAAAGATGTTAATGATACTTTAGGTCATGATGTTGGTGATGAAGTAATCAAGGAATTCGCCTGTCGTTTACAAGTGTTATGTAAAGTAAATGAATTTAAATATTTGGTGCATTTAGGGGCTGATGAATTTGTACTAATTGTTACCGACTTAGACATAGATACGATTGTTGCTAAAATACAAGCCGCGTTAGAGTCAACATTTGACTATCAAGGTATTAGTTTACAATTACAAGCTCGCATGGGGATTGCAACATCGCCTGAGCATTCTAATGATGCGAAAACATTAGTACAAATGGCTGACACTGCATTACATCACACACGTGATACCGGCAAGTTGGTACAGGTCTATCAATCTGATCTTGATGTGAATACCGTTGAGCGTTTAAATTTAATTAACGATTTAAAACAAGCGATTCCTGCGGGCGAGCTTGAATTGCATTTTCAACCTAAAATGAACTTAGAGTCTAGAGTAATCACGCATGTTGAGGCGCTTGTTCGTTGGCAACACCCTCGTTTAGGTATGGTGCCACCTGATGATTTTATCCATATTGCTGAACAAACAGGGCAAATTAAAGCATTAACTCGCTGGGTTTTTACTACGGCTTTAGCTCAATTTAATACATGGAAAACATTAGATCTTGAGCTGAACGTGGCGATAAATATTTCAGCTGAAAATTTAAAGGAAGCTGATTTTCATCAATTTATTTGCAAGTCATTAATGAATGCGAATGTTCCACCAGAAAAAGTTACATTAGAAGTGACAGAAAGCTCTGTTGTTGATAACCCTGAATCAGCGATTAAGTTATTAAGTGCATTTAAAGAGCATGGTTTCAAAATTTCAATTGATGATTACGGCACTGGTTACTCATCTCTTGCACAATTAAAGCAGTTACCGGTACATGAATTAAAAATAGATAAATCTTTTGTACAACGACTTGAGCATGACTTGGATGATCAAATTATCGTACGCTCAACAATTGAGTTAGCTCATAATATGGGGCTTTACGTCGTTGCTGAAGGCATTGAAGATGAATTTTCATTGAATTGGTTAGCTGAGCATGGCTGTGAGTTAGCGCAAGGATATTTCATTAGTAAACCTAAACCTGCGAATGAATTAACAACTTGGCTGTTAGAGCAGAAAAAACCTAAAGCGCCAATAACTAATAATGAGATTAATACGTGATTAAGCTGAATACTCTTTCTTATCGTTGTATCAGCTTACTTTTATTGCTTTTTGTACAATTAAGTGAAGCTGCTGAATATAAATTTCATGGCATAGTTGATCTTAGAGCTAGCAGTACAAACTCTTCAGATAATGGTTACGTTGCTGGCGGGCAAGGAAAGTTTGGCGTAAGTGATGGACAACAACTTCATGTTGCTCAAGCGGGAATGGATATTAGTGCACAGTGGGACAATGGCTTAAGTGTGCATGGTGTTTTGAATAGCTTCCTAGATCAAGAAGACAGTGCCGCTGGAATTACCGAAGCCTATGTTAAATACCGTAGTTTACCGAATGAATCAGGATATCGGTTTCAGGTAAAAGGCGGGATTTTTTATCCTGAAATATCATTAGAAAATAATGCATTTGCATGGGCAAGTAAAGATACCCTTAATTCGTCGACATTAAATACTTGGATTGGTGAAGAAATACGTGTTTTAGGCTCTGAATTTAAAATTACACGTTTAGGTCGAATGAATAATGATGCTTACGACTTATCATTTTCTGCAACCGCTTTTGTTAATAATGACCCTTCAGGCGCTTTACTTGCTTGGCATGGTTGGACTATGAGCAGTAGGCAAACATTATGGGGAGAAGCTAGGGCTTTTCCTTGGTTGCCAGCACTAGCTGACGGAGAAGAGCTTGCAGCACAAGCGGATAAGTCTAAACCATTTTTAGAGATTGATGATGATATTGGCTATCACCTTCGAGGTGAGTGGTCTTTACATAATAAAGTTGAGTTGTCAGCAGGTTACTATAATAATAAAGCGACGCCTTATGATGTTATTAACGGACAATACGGTTGGCGTACGCGTTTCTATCATTTAGGTATGAGTTGGCACGTTTCAAAAAATCTTACGCTTATTTCACAATATTTGTCTGGCGACACTTTAATGCAAAGTAGTCCAGGAATGGATGTTGTTAATAATGATTACAGCAATGCCTTTGTCTCACTAACGTATAAATGGCAAGACTTTCCTTGGGGTGATAAGTCGGAAAACAGAAAACATAAGAGTACTATACGATTAGAAGATTTTTCTGTGACAGATAATGATGATACTTGGGGCGATAATAATAACGAAAATGGTCAAGCATTTACCTTAAATCATACTTATCGTTTTAGCCGCCATTGGTTTATATCAGCAGAGTTTAATTATATCGATAGCCAAAGGCTTGCCCGTACCTATTTAGATAACTCAACCGACTTGGTTGAAAAGCAAATTCAATTATCTGCACGCTATTTTTTCTAGTTAACCTGAACTCGGTTTAAAATATGTCTAATTATTCGTACTGATGGCTTATGTCATTATTTAAAAAGGTGTTACGTCTTTTATTCTGGTGGGAAAGTTAGAAAAAATACCATCAACACCTAGTGCTTGCATTTCTTTAATATCATCGAGTTCATCAACCGTATAAACAAATACTTTTAAGCCACGTTTATGTGCATCATCTACTAATGCTTGATCAATAAAGTTGACACTAGCATGAATGGAATAGGCATTAAGTTGCGTTGCAAATTTTGCGTATTCTAGAGGAATACAGCTCGTGAGAGCGCCAAGAGCAAATTCTGGTCGTTGTTGATTAATGTGATAGAGTAAATGATGATTAAACGAAGAAAGTAAAATATTATCAAGGATTAATGGCGAATTCTCTAGTGCACTATCAAGATAGGAAAATAGTAATTCTATGTTGCTAATACCTTTAAGCTCTATATTAATAATGCATTTTCCGGCAACTAATAATAATACTTCATCTAAAGTCGGAATTTTTTCACCTAACCCAGCATCTAAATCCTGTAAATACTTAGTATTATGCTGAGTTATTTTTCCTGTACCTGAGGTTGTTCGATGTAGCCATCGGTCATGAATAACATAGAGTATGTTATCTACTTCATGTATATCTATTTCAATACCGGCAACATCCATATCAAGCGCTACTTGAATTGCGCGTAATGTGTTTTCCGGCTCTGTACCACTTGCACCACGATGAGCAAAAATTAACATGATAGATTCCACTTTAGGGTGATGGTTATACTATTGGGTTTTAGTCTCGGGATTTAGTATAATGCTAAATCCCGAGACTACATCAATTAACTCTTTTTGAAAAGACAATGGCCGACAATTTAATGACCGATAACATGACCGATAACTTAGCATCTAATAGTTCAACTGCTGGAAAACGTTTAAATAAATATATTAGTGAATCTGGTTTTTGTTCTCGCCGTGGTGCGGATAAATTAATTGAAACGAATCGCGTTACTATTAATGGTAAGTTGCCTGAATTAGGGACTAAAGTTCAGCCAGATGATGAAGTTAAAGTCGATGGTAAGCTAATTTCAGCTAGTGCTAAAAACAAATCTGATCGTATTTATATTGCTTACAATAAGCCCATCGGTATTACGTGTACTTCAGAAGCGCATGTTCGTGGCAATATTATTGATGCGATAGGCCACAAAGAGCGTATTTTTCCTATCGGTCGTTTAGATAAACCATCAGAAGGATTAATTTTCTTAACGAGTGATGGTGATATTGTTAATAAAATTCTGCGTGCTGAAAACGCTCATGATAAAGAATATATTGTTACTGTAGACAAACCTATTAGTGAACGCTTTGTTGAACGAATGTCACGAGGTGTACCAATTTTGGGTACGATAACAAAACCTTGTATTGTGCGAGTAAAAAGCCGTTTTGTGTTTAGCATTATTTTAACACAAGGGCTAAACCGCCAAATTCGCCGCATGTGTGAGTATTTAGATTATGAAGTTAAAGCGCTAAAACGTGAACGTATTATGAATGTTAAGTTGGGTAATTTAAAATCGGGTCAATGGCGTGATTTAACACCCGCTGAAATGGACGAGATTAACCAAGCGGTCAGTGGTTCAAGAAAAACAGCGACAGAAACTGTTGTGAAAGCGAAAAAGACATACAGCGATTTAATAAAATAAGCGTAGTGAGCTATAAATTTTACTATCAAAAATAAGTTATTAGCTGAAATTTTATAACTGTTTAGCAGTAATTAACCAAGGTAAATCGCTTCCATAAAGAAAGACCCGACAGGTAAATGTTAGGTCTTTTTATCATTATTTATGAGTCACTTAGATCATTCCTGTATAAATTAACCTTGAATACCACCTTTCGTTAAGTTAGCTGGGTCTAACAGGCGAGTTAATTCGTCACGACTTAGCTCTGTATTTTCAGCGGCAACATCAATAATTGGTCGTCCTTCTTTATAGGCCAGTTTGGCAATTTCAGCCGCTTTCAAATAACCTATAATTGGATTTAACGCTGTAACCAGAATGGGATTGCGAGCAAGCGCTTCTGAAAGTTTTGTTTCATTCACCTTGAAGGTAGTTATCGCCTTATCTGCCATCAAATGGCTAATATTACTGAGTAGCTCTATACTTTCTAAGAGGTTTTTGGCAACAAGTGGTAGCATAACATTTAGTTCAAAATTACCTGACTGCCCAGCTATTGTGACTGTAGTGTCATTACCTATCACTTGTGCAGCTACCATAGTCGCAGCTTCAGGAATAACAGGGTTAACTTTACCTGGCATGATTGATGAGCCCGGTTGCAATGCTTCTAACTCTATTTCACCTAAACCTGCTAAGGGGCCTGAGTTCATCCAACGTAAATCATTAGCAATTTTCATCATAGTTACTGCGATAGCTTTTAATTGGCCAGACAGTGTTACCGCAATATCTTGTGAGCCGATATGAGTAAAGAAATTTTTTGCAGGTTTGAACTTAATTCCCGTTTTCTTTGATAAAGCGTTATTAAAAGTGGTCGCAAATTCAGGGTGTGCGTTAATGCCTGTTCCTACTGCTGTACCACCTTGTGCTAATGTTTGTAAGCTAGGTTGAATTCTTTGTATATGTTCAATATTTTGCTGTATTTGATCTGCCCATGCATGAAGGGTTTGTGCCATGCTTACGGGCATTGCATCCATTAAATGCGTACGACCAGTTTTAATAAAGTGGCTGACTTCATCGGCCTTATTGTTAATTGCGTCACGTAAATAGCTTAATGCTGGTAATAGTTTATTTTCTACTTCCAGCGCCGCACTAATATGGATGGTTGTTGGAATAATATCGTTACTACTTTGTCCATAATTAATATGATCATTTGCACCTACATTGTCACCAAAGTTCTTCGTGGCCAGTGTAGCTAACACTTCATTTGCATTCATATTTGAGCTAGTACCAGAGCCTGTTTGGAATACATCAACAGGGAAGTGTTGCATAAAATTTTCACCTAATAGTGTATCAACGGCTTGGCAAATTGCATCGCCCATTGGTAGAGGTATCTGTTTTAATTCACCATTTGCCTTTGCTGCCGAATATTTTGCAAGTAATAGTGCCTTCACAAACGCTTTCGGCATTTGCTGACCGCTGATAGGGAAGTTATTAATCGCACGTTGTGTTTGGGCGGCGTATAGTGCATTTTCAGGAACTTGTAGCTCTCCCATACTATCTTTTTCAATACGAAACTTTTCCATGGTGACTCCATCGTTAATAAGAAGATAGGCTTCTTTCTACATAATGTGTAGAAATAGCCAGTTCATTAAATAGGTGTTGTAGATGTTGTTCTGATTTATCATCATTCGCTATTTTTTTCAGTGAGCTAAGAGGAAGATAAATATTGTCTAGGCATGTGCAGCGCCAATGACGTGGTACTAAATCATCTACTATAGTTTCTAACAATAAATAGAATTGTGCAGTATATCGCTCGCGTAATAGCTTAGTTGATAAGTTGTCACTTTGGCCAATACTTAACCATAGTTTTAGTAACATAATATTATCAGGCTCTGTGCCAGTACGAATTTTTTGTTCTAGCAGCTGAGTAGCTGAAGGGCTATGAGAAGGCGGTGAAATTTGCATAGTAGACTAAAATATTTATTGCAGTTATTAATTATAAGATCAAATGTTAATGCAAATGATTTTTATTTGCAATGGTTGGGTTACTTATTAATGTAAGGATAAGTTTAAAGGTTTTACAACGATATTTTTAAATGAAAGGTGTGATATAAGCAGATCTGCTCAAAAAGGTATGTTTTTATAACTCACTTTCATCATAGGCTATTGCCTAAGTATGGACTGCTATTTTTAGGCGATAGACTATTATTATTGAAATGACGCACAGCATGAAAGCTAGTATTAAGTTTTCATTTTTGGAAGTGGGTGTTGTTTTATTTATTAAATGACTTACCCACCTGGCTGGATATTAAGCTTATTTTTAGTCACAAGCTTTGGCCGCTAGATGGGTAAGTAATCAATTTTATTTAGCTTTAAGCTACCTATATTAACAACTAATTTCCAATACCTATTAGCCTTGATGATAGTTCATCTAATACTTGTGGATCATCAATGGTTGATGGGATATCTATTGCTTGTCCATCAATCATTTGTCTTAGGGTTTTACGCAATATTTTCCCTGAGCGTGTTTTTGGCAGACGCTCAACAATGATCAATCCTTTTAAAGAAGCGATAGCGCCTATTTCTGCTCGGACTTTATCTTTCAATGCAGCGCATAGGCTGTCATCACTTTCCTCAATTCCATTTTTAATAACGACAAGACCAAAAGGTACTTGCCCTTTTAATGTATCATTAATGCCGATAACGGCACATTCAGCAACGGCATTATGACCAGACAAAACCTCTTCCATTTCACCTGTTGATAGTCTATGGCCTGCAACATTAATAACATCGTCTGTTCGGCCCATAATAAATAAATAGCCTGAATCATCTATATAACCACCATCACCTGTAACATAATAGCCAGGGTGTGTTGATAAGTAGCTTGATTTAAAACGCTCTTCATCTTGATATATAGCAGCTAAACAACCCGGTGGCATTGGCAGTTTTATTGCGACAGTACCTTGTTGGTTAGCATGAAGTGCTTTGCCGTAAACATCTAAAATTTCCACATTAAACCCTGGCACAGGGAAGCCGGCAGAGCCTGCTTTTGTTGGCATTAATTCTGTGCAGTTTTCATCGGTAAATGGTGTGCTAGCGATTGCCCAACCTGTTTCTGTTTGCCACCAATGATCAATAACAGGCAGTTGAGATTTATCGCTTAACCAATGGTAAGTTGCAGGGTCGAGGCGTTCTCCAGCAAGGTAGAGGCGCTGTAAATGTGATAAATCATAGTCATTCATTAATGCGCCATCAGGATCTTCTTTAGCAATAGCACGAAAAGCGGTTGGTGCACTAAAAAGAGCGTTAACCTTATATTCTTCACATACGCGCCAAAAAGCCCCTGCGTCAGGTGTTTTTATTGGTTTTCCTTCATAAAGAATAGTGCTACAACCAGCTATTAATGGGGCATACACAATATAAGAATGCCCAACAACCCAACCAACATCTGAAGCCGCCCAGAAGGTGTCTCCTGCGTTCATACCATAAATATTTTTCATACTGTAAAGCATGGCAACAGCATGGCCGCCATTATCTCTAACAACACCTTTAGGCTTACCAGTGGTGCCAGACGTATAAAGAATATAGAGTGGATCAGTGCTTTTAAGCTTTACAGGGGCAATGGCGTTTGCAGTTTCCATAAGTGTCTGCCAATTATGGTCGCGTTCAGCAATCATTGGTGCACTTAACTGTTCTCTTTGGTAAATAATGCAACTATTTGGTTTATGCTGGGCGAGTTCAATCGCGTTATCAAGCAGGGGTTTGTAAGGTATTACTTTTTCAATTTCAATACCACAGCTAGCAGTTACAACTACTTTGGGCTCTGCATCGTCAATTCTTACTGCTAGCTCTTTTGCAGCAAAACCACCAAATACTACGGAGTGAATCGCACCAATTCTGGCGCAAGCGAGCATCGCAATAGCGGCCTGCGGAATCATGGGCATATAAATAAGAACACGGTCGCCTTTTTTTACCTGCTGACTTTGTAGTACACCGGCAAATTTTGCAACTAGCTCTGTTAGCTCTGAGTAAGTGAATTTTTGCTTAGTATTTGTTACTGGGGAGTCATAAATAAGGGCAACTTGATCGCCACGACCTTGCTCTATGTGGTAATCAAGGGCAAGGTAACTAGTGTTAAGCTCTCCATCGGCAAACCAATCAGTCCAGTCATTATCATTTGTCGACAATATCGTTTTTGGGGCTGTAAACCAAGAAACAAGCTTTGATTGCTTCTCCCAATAGGTTTTGGTTGATTTTACCGCCTCTTCTTGTTGGTCTGCAAAGTTCATGATCTGTCCTACGTAAGTTTTTATTTATACCGACACTATAGAAGTGTCGACAAAATAAACCAATTAGACTTTCGGCTAGTTTTATAGCTACTTTACATTTAATAAATTGGCAGGAGAGAATTGATCGGTGAGCACACGTGTATCTTTTGGCCAGTCTTGATTGTTTTTAGTATTGACCATTTTTCGGTAAAGTAATGGAATATCAACACCATAGTAAGATAATTTTTTATCAAGTTTGTCGACATTATTCTTATTTAGGCTATTACTAATACGATTGTTAGAAAACCCGTTTTTACTCACTAAAATAATACGATTTGAATTAGCGCTATTAGCGACTTGATAAAAATCACCGAACACCGCTTTATAGGTTGCAGATTCGTGCGCATACAGCTTACTTAATGAAAAGGTATTAGAGCTTAATATGCCATTATCACTTAACAATGCTTTCGCTTCTTGTAAAAATTCTTTTGTCATTAGATGTTCAGGAATATAGTCGCCATTAAAAGCATCGAGAATTATCCAGTCATAACTTTCTTTTTTTAATAAGGCGCGCTTAATAAAAATACGACCATCTTGGGCGTAAGTATTTATTTTGTCATTCTCTACAAAGCCAAAATAATCACGTGCTACCTTTATTACTGCGGGATCAATTTCTATATTATCAATTTCACTTTGAGGGTAAAGTTGTGCCAACGTGTTTGACATTGTACCTCCACCTAAGCCAACAATTAAAATGCGCTTTGGTTGAGTGTTAAACAATAAACTCGCCATTAGTAGCTTAGTATAATTAAAGACTAAGTGGTCTGGTTTGCTTTTTAAAAAGCAACTTTGCTGAGTTTGAGTACTTCTCGTATTAAATTTTAAACAACGTAAATCGTTATTATCTTCTACTAAAATATTACGATAAAGAGAGCGTTCTTGATGTATTACTTCTGCTTGGGCTAAGGAGGTCGCCATTAATAATAATGAGAGAGTTACGGTAATATATTTAAGCATAATTGTTCTCAATTTTAGTTGATGGCTGTAATTTATGGACTAAAATTGCCAATACACCTAAGCTAGCAAGAATCGCGCTAAAGCTATATATAATCGTATTAATATCAAACCATAAAATTAAGTAGAAAGAAGTAACAATGGTGCCTAATGCGCTACCTAAGGTTGAGACAAAATAAAGCTTACCGGCAACCTGGCCACTTTCATCAGAGCTTGTCACTAATAAACGGACAGAATAAGGGGATAACATACCAAGAATAACGGTGGGGATAAAAAATAGTACCATGGATGCTAATAAAGAGCCGTAACGAGAGTCTTCAACACTAAGAAAAACAGCTTCCATTAGCCATTGACCAAACAAAGCAATTGGTAGCACCATGATGGCGGCAATAACGAAAATTCGTCCGTATATTGAAAGTGATGGAGAGCGCGTTGAAAGTTTTCCTCCAAGTAAATAACCTAAGGATAAACTCAACATGAAGACCGTAATAATGCTGCCCCAAATATGTACTGAGCTACCAAAAAAAGGGGCTAAAATTCTGCCACCTAACAACTCTATACCCATAATAGAGAAGCCACTGGTAAAAGCGAGTAAGTAAATTAAAATGTTTGGATAGTTCTTTTGAATATCTTGACTATTAGTTGAAGTTTTCAGTAGCTTAGCCCTTATCGTTATTATGATAAATACCAGAGTAAGCTATTTTATCGCCATTTGGTAGTGTACTGCGATAAAGTTACCACTAGGATCTTTATGATCGTATTCTTTCATAAAGTGCATACCCATTTTTTTCATCACAGTAATGGAGGCAATATTATCTTCCAAAGCTAAAGCCGAAAAAGACTGTATATTAGGCTGTGTAGCCAAGGCATTTTTAATGGCTATAGCTGCTTCAGTCGCATAGCCTTTTCCCCATGCTTTTTTGAAAAAGCGCCAACCCAATTCAATATCAGCTAAGTCAGGTTTATCGCTAAAGAAATCCATTGGTCGGGCTAATATCCAACCAAAATATTCTTGAGTTTTTTTGTCAGAAACGTGCCAAAGACCAAAGCCTTTTTCTGAATCCCTATAAGCTTTCATACGTGGTAAAAAAACCTCGGTAATGGTTGCCATACTCGTAGGCTTTCCGCCATTAAGAAATTGCATAACGCTTGGGTCTTGATCTAATTGCCATAATAATTGTGCATCTTCTGGCCCCATAAGGCGGAAGCGCAATCGTGTAGAGTTTTGGATTATCATGATGAAGCACCTGTATTTTTTAGTTATATATTGTAGGCATGACTATTCTCTGAATCAATGGGTTAACGACGTACTTAATACTTAGTGAGCAAATGGATGAATTTGTTTTATTTTGCTATCTTTATTTTGTTGAATATTAAAATGTGAGCAATAGTTAAATATAAATTGTTTTACTAAAATGAGTGATTCAATATCAATTGGAATGAATAAATTAAAAAGGAATAGTGAAATGAATGAAGAAATAAATTTGCCTACTGAGCACCCCGACGAAAAGCCGGTTAAGCCCAATTCAAGTCTAATTAAAGTACTGCTTTGGTTAGCTGTATTACTTTTTGTCCCTCAAATATTGATGTTTTTGGGCTTAGGAATTTTTTACGGGGTTCAAGATGCTGGTTTTAGTGAGGAAGCTATTGATGCCAAGATGACTTCTGTATTCACTTTGTTAATGATGACGCTAATTGCACCTATTATGACTATACCATTATTGAACGCAGCAACTCAGGCAAGTAATTGGCGAGAACGCTTTGATTTTTGGGCATTACAGCCTGTAATCACTAAAATTTTGTTTATTTCGTTAGGTGTAGGTTTCATGTTTTGGGGAGTCACTTCATTGGTAGGTGATTGGCTTAATATACCCATTGAACAGTTTATGTTGGACGTAAAAGCTGCAAGCGACAGTTTTATAGCCGTTATATTAGTGATAGTTACTGTGTGTTTCGTTGTTCCTGTTATGGAAGAGTTGATTTTTCGCGGTTGGCTTTACAGTAAAATAGCGCAAACCAAGTTAGGTAACATAGGGGCATTGATCTCAACCTCGATTATTTTCACTATTATTCATACTCAGTATGACAATATGATTACTTTTTTCATCATACTTCTACTTGGATTAGTATTAGCTTTTACTCGTTATAAAACCGGCAATGTTAGTTACAGCATTGCAATTCATATACTCTTTAATAGCTTAGGGATTATAGTGATGTTTTTCTTTATGTAAATTTTTATTCAGCAAGAAAGATCTAAGCTTATTTTTTGTTATTTAACCTGAACTCGGTTTAAGATATTTTTCATTAATTTCATTGGTTTAAGTTATTTAGCATAGTGTAGCAATAGTTAAAGAAGGGCGAAAACTATCGTCCTTCTTTAACTATTGGGTATTTTTAAAAGTATTAATTGTTAACTTAATAAGGGTTTTAAAAAGCGAGCGGTATGTGAACCTTCATGTTGTGCTACTTGTTCTGGCGTACCGGTTACTAATATTTCACCACCACCTGAACCACCTTCAGGGCCTAAATCGACAATCCAATCAGCGGTTTTAATCACATCAAGATTATGTTCTATCACGACAATAGTATTACCATCATCACGTAAGCGATGAATTACATGCATTAATTGTTTAATATCATGAAAATGTAAACCGGTTGTTGGTTCATCCAATATATATAACGTTTGTCCTGTGCCTCGTTTCGATAGCTCTTTAGATAATTTAACGCGTTGTGCTTCACCACCTGAAAGTGTCGTTGCTGATTGCCCTAGTTTTATATAACCTAAACCAACATCAAGTAAGGTGTTAAGTTTGCGTTTTATCGCTGGGATAGCATTGAAAAATTCAAAAGCATCTTCAATTGTCATATCTAACACTTCATGAATATTTTTACCTTTATATAAGACTTCTAGTGTTTCTCTGTTGTAACGCATGCTTTTACATACATCACAAGGTACATAAACATCAGGTAAAAAGTGCATTTCTACTTTAATTAGGCCATCACCTTGGCAAGCTTCACAACGGCCGCCTTTAACATTAAAGCTAAAACGACCCGATTTGTATCCTCGAGAACGAGACTCTTGTGTTGCAGCAAAAATATCACGTATAGCAGTAAATATACCGGTATAAGTGGCAGGGTTTGAGCGAGGTGTTCTACCAATTGGACTTTGATCAATCTCAATAACTTTATCAAGATGCTCTAAACCCTTAATAGATTTATACGGGGCAGGTTCATCAAGTGTTGCACCGTTAAGTTCAATATGTGCGAGTTTATATAAAGTATCGTTAATGAGTGTAGACTTTCCTGATCCAGAAACGCCAGTAATACAAGTCATTAATCCGTTCGGGATAACTAAATCAACATTTTTTAAGTTGTTGCCGCTAGCACCTTTTAGTTCAATGACATTTTTCTTATCAAATGGATGGCGCTTTTTAGGAATTTCAATACACTCAACACCAGATAGATATTTACCAGTAAGTGAGTCCTTACATTTTAAAATATCATCTACCGTACCTTGAGCGATAATTTCTCCGCCATGAACACCGGCACCAGGGCCGATATCGATGACAAAGTCGGCAGCACGAATAGCATCTTCGTCATGTTCGACAACGATAACAGTATTACCTAGATCACGTAAGTGAATAAGCGTGCTTAATAAACGTTCGTTGTCTCGTTGATGTAAACCAATGGACGGTTCGTCGAGCACATACATTACGCCAACCAAGCCGGCACCAATTTGGCTTGCTAAGCGAATACGTTGTGCTTCACCACCTGAAAGTGTGTTAGCTCCGCGAGATAAATTTAAATAATTTAGCCCAACATTTACTAAAAAACCTAAACGTTCATTAATTTCTTTTAGAATTTTTTCTGCAACTTGTCCTTTTTGTCCGGTTAATTTTAAACTTTGAAAGAATTCAAGGGCATCAGCAATGGCATAATCAGCAACAACCGTTAGTGGTGTGTCGGCAATAAAAACATTACGGGCTTCTAAACGTAAACGGCTACCGTTACAGTCAGGACAATGTTGACTATTTAAATACTTTGATAACTCATCACGTACCGCATTTGATTCAGTTTCTTTATAGCGGCGTTGCATGTTGTTAATAATGCCTTCAAATGGATGTTTACGTAGCACTACATCGCCACGGTCATTCATATATTTGAATTCAATTTCTTGTTTACCACTCCCGTACAGTATTGCTTTACGGGAATCTTCGGTTATCGTTTTAAAAGGTTTGTCGATTGAAAAATCATAGTGTTCAGATAAGGCCTGTAACATTTGGAAATAATAAAAGTTACGTTTATCCCAACCACGTATAGCACCACCGGCAAGGCTTAAGTCTTCGTTTGCTATAATGCGGCTACTATCAAAAAATTGTTCTATACCTAAACCATCACATGTTTGGCAAGCACCTGCAGGGTTATTGAAGGAGAATAATCTCGGCTCCAGCTCTTGCATACTATAACCACAATGTGGACAGGCAAAGTTAGCTGAAAATAATAACTCTTCTTTATCTGGCTCATCCATAAAGGCTATTTTTGCCGTACCGGATGTTAACGCAAGTGTTGTTTCAAACGATTCTGATAAGCGTAACTGAATATCTGGACGTACTTTTAAACGATCAACCACCACTTCAATGGTATGTTTTTTCTGGAGTTCTAATGTTGGCGGATCTGATAAGTCACAGACTTCCCCATCAATTCGAGCACGGATAAATCCCTGTGCAGCTAGGTTATCGAGTAATTTAACATGCTCACCTTTACGGTCTTGTAATACCGGCGCAAGCAACATCACTTTAGTACCTTCTTCAAGTGCTAAAACACTATCTACCATTTGGGAAACGGTTTGGGCTGCTAAAGGTTGTTTGTGCGTAGGACAGCGCGGTTCACCCACACGAGCATATAATAAACGTAAATAATCATAAATTTCAGTGATGGTACCGACTGTAGAACGGGGATTATGTGACGTTGATTTTTGCTCAATAGAAATAGCCGGCGATAAACCTTCAATGTGATCGACATCGGGCTTTTCCATTAACGATAAAAACTGGCGTGCATAGGCTGACAAAGATTCAACGTAACGACGTTGACCTTCAGCGTATAAAGTATCGAAAGCCAGTGATGATTTTCCTGAGCCTGAAAGCCCAGTAATAACCACTAATTTATCACGAGGGATAGTTAAGTTAATGTTTTTCAGGTTATGGGTACGTGCGCCTCTTACTTCAATACTCTTCATTTTTTATCTATTAATTTATAGTCAAAATCACAGCGAAACATTATGGCATAAAGAGGGGCATAAAGAAAAATGATGTTCAGTTATTAAACGCTTTTATTTTGTGATTCTTCTAGATCCTGTTTAGGGACGTATGTTTGAGTATGGACACGTGATTGGCAAATAAGCTGTCATTGCGTAGATCACTTAATACGGAATCTTATTGAAGGATCAGTGTCATGGTTTAAATTATGAATCCAGTTCAGATGGCGGCTTTAAGTTCAGTATAATGATGTTTAGAGCGATATTGACTAATATAAACTTTATTTTTACTCTTATTAGGCGTAGTCTCAGCGAGTGTTTTTTTGCTGATAATAGCGTGCTAAACTAGCACAGTTTTTTTACTTCTCCCTTTATTTCCTATTAGGTAAACATTTTCATGAGCGTTTCAGGTTTAAACCGTATTGAGAAAAGAGCTGCATTCTCACTTGCCAGTGTTTTTGGTGTGCGTATGTTAGGGCTATTTATGATTTTGCCAGTGTTTGCTATCTACGGTGAACAGTTAGCTGGTTATAGCCCATTATGGTTAGGTCTTGCTATTGGAGCTTATGGTTTAACGCAGGCATTACTTCAAATACCAATGGGCATGTTATCAGATAAATATGGGCGAAAACCTGTGATATTGGCAGGTTTGGTGGTGTTTCTTATTGGCAGTGTTATTGCCGCATTGTCTACTACTATTTATGGCGTCGTTATTGGTCGAGCAATTCAAGGTATGGGTGCAATAGCAAGTGCTATTCTTGCCTTAGCAGCAGATTTAAGTCGTGAAGAACAGCGGCCTAAGGTAATGGCCACAATCGGTATGTTCATCGGATTGTCTTTCACTCTTGCGATGATTTTAGGGCCTATTGTGGCTGATGCTTTTGGCTTAAGTGGCTTATTTTGGTTTACTGGTTTTTTAACTATTTTAGCCATGTTGATGATCCAATTTATGGTGCCTTATTCTGTGAGTAAAGCCCCTCGAGGTGATAATGTTGCCTTACCTGAACAAATCTCTAAGTTAATTAAAAATCCGCAGTTGTCACGCTTAAACTGCGGGGTATTTATTTTACATATGTCGTTAACTGCCTGTTTTGTTACTTTACCTAAGCAGTTTGTTGCTAGTGGCTTAGCCTTAGAAAATCATTGGCAATTATACTTACCAACATTGCTTGGTTCTTTCTTTTTGATGGTACCGTTTATGATTATCGCCATGAAAAAAGAGCAAGAAAAACCTATGTTTAGTGGTGCGATTGCTTTGTTAAGTCTTGCACTATTTTCACTATGGTTATTACCTACAGGGCTTTGGAGTTTAGTTTTTTCAGTTGTGCTTTTCTTTACCGCATTTAATTATTTAGAAGCAACGATGCCTTCTATTTTATCTCGACTTGCCCCTGCTGGTGTGAAAGGTAGTGCTATGGGTATTTATTCTAGCAGTCAATTCTTAGGGGCTTTTGCCGGCGGTATTATTGGTGGTTTGGTTGCGTCTCGTTATGGCGAGCAAAGTATATTTTTAGTGATGGCTCTACTTAGCTTGATTTGGTTAGCCGTTAGTTTTGGTATGAAAAAGCTTAAAAAATCTAAAAACTTTAGTTTTATTACTAATATTAAAACAGCCGAAAAAGTAGAAGAAATTTCTGAAATATTGATTAGTATGCCGGGTATTATTGAAGCAACACTTGTGCAAAATGAGGCCAAAATGGGTGATAAAGAAAGTAGTAATGCAGTAGCTTATTTAAAGGTGGATGAAAAGCTCGTTGATTTACTTGCGGTTAAAGCACTGTTACAACAAGATCTTAGCTAATGTTACCATTGAAAAACATATCGCGTTTAAAGCTATTAGAAATTGTTGCGCGTATTAATTTTTTTAAACGATTAACGCTTCAAGAGCGCGAGTTACTATTAAACTCGTCAGCTTGCTATAAATGTTATAAAGATAAGTTTGTGCAAACCGAAGACGATCATAATAGTAATTTTTATATTGTGTTATCAGGTAAAGTCGCCATCAGCAAAAATGACACTGATAATATCGTTGGTTATATTTCTGTCGGTGAATTTATTGGTGAAAGTAGTTTTATTAATAAAAGCCGTAAAAGCGCATCAGCAAAAGCAATAGATGACTCAATTATACTTTGTATAGATCAAGATGCTTTACGTGATTTACCTCTCAAAATTAAAGATAAATGTAAAGATGCTATTATCGAAGGAATGGCGAGTAGAATTGCTTATTTAACAGAAAACATTCAACAGCTGTCTTAAATTTTCTATAACAGTCTTTTTGAACATAGCTTATCGGTAATGAGTTATCTCAAAAATACATACCTTATCGAAAAAATTCTTTTTTGTTGGAAATTTATTATATGGCAAATGTTAACGTTTCAAAACAATTAGCTGACTTACCTAAAGATGAGTGGGCCGAATTATCAATAGATGTTAGTTGTTTTTCTAGTCAAGGTCTAGCGTTTGATAAGCTTGTTAAACCTTTTGAATTAACGTCAAAAGGTAAATTAACACTGTCAATGAGTGATGTTTCCTTTGAAGCTAAAGCTGGAGAAACTGCGGCTATTCAGTGTCAGTAGACTCGTGAAAAAAGTGATATAACTAGTTTTATAGACTTTTAAAAACCTCATCTTGAATCAAGTTCATGATGAGGTTTTTTTTTGAAAATTATGGTAATGCCTTTTCATAATTACAGTGATTATATTTTCGTCATTCCGTCATTTTGTAGGTGTGTTGATACGGAATCTACTTGAGGTTAGCAGTGTAACGTTTGAGGTGCTGAATTAACAACGTCTCTTATTGTATTGAAAAAATATAATCACATAGTTGATTAGTACCAATAGTTATATCGACATCATCACCTTGATATTTATCAAGTAATGCTAATCCCATCGGTGATTGTCGTGTGATCACTGTAATATTTTGACCCGACAATTCACATCGAAATCCACCTGCAGCAGGACCAATAAAAAACCAATGTTGTTTAGTGCTGTCTTTCGCAAGTTGCACCAATGCCGTTAATTTTATTGGCTTGTCTTCATCAAAAACTACGAAATTAGAGTCTTGATATGCTTTAAGTGCCGTTTGTAATTCTTGTACACGTCGAGATTGTCCTTCAGCTAAATAGCTGGCCTCAATCGCTAGCGTATCATATTGGGTTTCGGCAACACTTTGATCATCTACCGCAGCTGCATGCGCTTCATTTGCGGCATTAATCGCTTGATTTAATTCTTTACTTAGCTCATTCATCACTAAAGAAGTTAAAGCTGTTTTATCAATATTTACTTGATTCATATTCATTTTTTTTGTGGTTAATCGTATTTGATAATGAGGACATTTAAGGGGCAAACCCTTAGATGAAATAAGTATATTACCTTTAGATATATATACTACTAATATTAATGCATTATTAATATTTTTAAATTAATCTGACAGGTGTCAAAATGTACTTGTGTTTTTGTTTGAAGATGGGTAAATTAACAGCAACTACACTATCTGGTTTGACCAATAGGAAATAATATGACAACACCAAATGAAATAAATAATTCATCCATAGAGCAGCCTTTTCCTCATTTATTAGCCCCCTTGGATTTAGGTTTTACTCAATTAGCTAATCGCACTTTAATGGGGTCTATGCATACCGGATTAGAAGAAGAGCGTGGTGGTTTTTCAAAATTAGCCGCCTTTTATGAAGAACGTGCAAAAGGTGGTGTTGGGCTAATTGTTACTGGTGGTGTTAGTCCTAATAAGCGTGGCACAATTGCACCTTTGGGTAGTGAATTAAGTCATTTTTGGCATGTAAATAAGCATAAAGAAGTGACCGCAGCTGTTCACAAATACCCAACAAAGATCTGTTTACAGTTATTACACACAGGTCGTTATGCTTATCATCCTTTTAGTGTGGCGCCGAGTAAAATTAAATCGCCGATTAATCCTTTTACTCCTAAAGCAATGTCTGATGGCCAGATTCGAAGTACGATCAAAGATTATGCTTATGCCGCTCATTTGGCCGATAAAGCTGGCTATGATGGTGTTGAAATAATGGGTAGTGAAGGTTATTTGATCAATCAATTTGCTTGTCTTCGTACTAACCAACGTGATGATGACTGGGGCGGCGGCATTGAAAATCGTATGCGCTTAGCTATTGAAACAATTAAAGCTGTACGTGCAAAAGTAGGTGAAAATTTCATTATTATCTTCCGATTATCAATGTTGGATTTAGTTGAAGGCGGTAATACCTGGGACGAAGTCGTTTTAATGGCTAAAGCTGTTGAGAAAGCAGGTGCTACCTTAATCAATACAGGTATTGGCTGGCATGAAGCTCGTATACCTACGATAGTGACCTCTGTACCAAGAGCGGCGTTTACTTGGATTACTGAGCGAATGAAAAAAGAAGTATCGCTACCGTTAATCACTACAAACCGTATTAATACCCCTGAAGTGGCTGAAGAAATAATCGCATCAGGGCAGGCGGATATGGTGTCTATGGCTAGACCATTTTTAGCTGATGCAAACTTTGTTAATAAAGCAGCGGCCAATAAATCAGATGAAATTAATACCTGTATTGGGTGTAATCAAGCTTGTTTAGATCATGTTTTTGAGCAAAAAAGAGCGTCATGTTTGGTTAACCCTAGAGCTTGTTATGAAACTGAAATAAACTTTGAACCAACGAATAATCGTAAAAAATTAGCCGTTATTGGTGCTGGTCCAGCAGGTTTAGCGTTTAGTGTTTACGCGTCTGAACGAGGACATCAGGTTGAACTTTTTGACAAAATAAGTGAAATTGGAGGACAGTTCAATGTTGCTAAACAAATTCCAGGTAAAGAAGAGTTTTTTGAAACTTTACGTTATTTTAATAAGCAACTTACGTTACATAATATTCCAGTGCATTTGAATAATGAACAGAGTGCCGAGTCTCTATTGGCTGCTGGGTTTGATGAAGTTATTTTAGCGACGGGCATCAAGCCTAGAAAATTAGACATTGAAGGTATCGACCATCCTAAAGTGTTGAGCTATTTACAAGTGTTACGTGAAAAAGTGCCAGTGGGAGAGAAAGTGGCTATCATTGGTGCCGGTGGTATTGGTTTTGATGTGGCAACATACCTTTCAGAGTCAGGTGAATCACTAACCACTAACCTTGATGCTTGGCTAAAAAATTGGGGTGTTGATAAAAATTACCAAACCTCGGGGGCATTATTAGAGCCGAGTGCAGCGTCTTCTGATAAACCAGAGAGACAAATCACCTTGTTACAGCGTAAAGCCACAAAAGTCGGTAAAGGTTTAGGAAAAACATCGGGTTGGGTACATCGTGCTAATTTAGTTAAACATGGTGTGAAAATGGTACCAGGTGTTAGTTATAAGTCAGTAACTGATGAAGGATTAACTATTGAAGTAAATGGCGAAGAAAAGTTGCTTGATGTTGATAATATTATTATTTGTGCAGGACAAGAATCAAATCGAGATTTACAACAAGCGCTTGAAGACGGAGGTTTAACCGTACACTTAATCGGTGGTGCTAATGTAGCTTCTGAGCTTGATGCTAAGCGTGCTATTCGACAAGCTGCTGAATTAGCGATGATAATATAATTATTCTAGTAAAGGTTAATAAGCTTTTCTATTGTTATTTTACTCTTTATTTACACGCTATTTTTGTTGAAAAATCGTGTAAATATAGGGGTAACAATGAGTATTATGTTTTCATCTACGAACACATTAACAAATAAACTTGCATTTAATAGGCGTTTATTTGCTAAATAGCAAATATTGAAAGCCACATCTAATCATACCTAAAATATTTCATCTCACAGTGTAAGCGAGTAAAAACCTGTTACAACTTGCTGTTAGTTTATAGAGACAATTAATAAAATTTACTTTAGAAAAGTGAAAACTGACGTATACTGCTGAAAATGCATGTATAGTTAAGCCCCTTAACCTTTGACTTTTGAAATGAAAAATTTAGTGATCAGCAATACAGATATTGAAATATTCTCTACTCCAAAACAATATAAGCAACAACTATTATCTTTAATTGCTAATGCCCATCGTCGTATATATATAACTGCACTTTACTTACAAGATGACGAAGCTGGCAGAGAAATATTGCATGCTTTGTATAAAGCTAAAGAAATCAGACCCAAGCTAGAAATTAATATTTTTGTTGATTTCCATCGAGGTCAGCGAGGTTTAATTGGAGAAAAAGACAGTTTAGGCAATCGTGCTTTATATCTTGATTTAGCCGCGCATTATGACGAAAAAATTTCAATATATGGCATTGCTGTTAAGCGAAAAGAGCTATTTGGTGTATTGCACTTAAAAGGCATGGTTTTTGACGATCAACTTTTCTATACCGGTGCAAGTATTAATGACATATACATGCATCAAGGCTGTCGTTATCGTTTAGACAGATATTATCAAATTCATTGTTCTTCATTAACTAACAGTTTTTGTCAGTATTTACGTAATACCTTTATTAATTCAAACCTAGCACCATTACTTAATGAACCTGATTTACCTAGCCCTATTGATCAAAAACGCAATATTTTAGCCTTAAAACTATTATTGAAAAAATCAACTTACTCGATAAACTCAACAAGTAATAATAAAAATTCAGGTGTGATTACTAACCCAATATCAATAACACCTTTAATAGGATTTGGGCGAAGAAAAAATCACTTGAACAAAGTTATTCGTCAAACAATTAGACATGCACAAAAAAAATTATTAATTTTTACACCTTATTTTAATTTACCTCCTGTACTGGCAAAAGATGTTGTTAATGCATTAAAGCGTGGCGTGAATATCACCTTAGTTGTTGGTGACAAAAAAGCGAATGACTTTTATATTGCTGATGAATCTGAATTCAGCACTATTGGTATAGTCCCTTATATTTATGAAATGCTCTTAAAGCGTTTTGTTAAACGCTATCAAAACTTTATTGATCAAGGGTTATTGAATATATATTTATGGCAACATGAAGATAATAGCTTTCATTTAAAGGGAATTATTAGTGATGAACGTTACCATCTACTGACAGGCAGTAATTTAAATCCACGGGCATGGACATTAGATTTAGAAAATGGTTTGTTACTGGATGATCCTTCAAAAGGTTTAATGACTAAAGTGACGCCAGAGCTTGTTACTATTATGGAGCATACTCAAAAAATAAATCACTTTAGCGAACTTGATGCAGTAAGTGATTACCCAACAAAACCAAAGAGATTACTGAATAGGATTCGTATTGCTCAGCTTGATCGTATTTTGAAACGCTTTTTGTAGAATAGAGTCAAGCATAGTTAAAAAGATTGCTTAGCTTCAATTCTAATCTCAAAGGTATCAATATTTGGATTGTCGCTTTGGGGGAAAGCAAAGTCGACATGAATTACTTGCTGATTTCCCGCTGAATGTGGTGAATAAAATCTCGCTCCCATACCTACTGAGTATAACCAACCATCTTCAGCATTGGGTTCTATTCCTGCTACGTCAATTTCACCAAAGGTTCGGGCGGTATCTAAAAACGCAGCACCAGCAAGATCAAATACCTTAAATAGATTTATTTTGGGGTAATAACGTATTTCGTTGGTAAACTTTACACTGTGCTCACCATGCTGATACTCCAAAGGAAAGCCTCTCAAGCCAGAGTCACCACCAACACTAACAAGTTGATCAAGGTATTGATTATTACTGATGACATTGGTGTTGTTAAAGTAGTAGCCCCAATTATCATTAAAGTTATAAAAATATTCAGCATCAATATTTAGTAATAGTCGGTCTTCACGTTGGTGGTATATATCACCGCTTAGCTCTATATTGAGTAGTACAAGAGCATTATCATGCACTTCAAATCCCTTATGAATGTTCGCTTGAAATAATGCCCAAGCACTATTCTCTTTTTCTCCATCACTAATACCTAAACGCGAGCTAAATTGCCAACCATGATTAAAATCTTCTATTTGTGTTATTAAATGAATATTAGTGAGTTTTTTAAAGTCTTTTTCTATGTAATCGAAGCCGACCCAAGGGTAGATGAAATCACGGTCTTGCGGTAATAAGAGTGAGTTAGGGTTATCATTTGCATTCTCAGCATAATAAAATTTATGTTGATCTTGTGTAACACCAACATGGTATCGAGCGAGTGCACTTTTATGATTAAAACCTAACCAAGAATATTCAGCGTTTTTATATTTAAGGTCATGGGCAAATATCGCCAATTTATCATTATTTTGATAAATAGTATCATTACGTGATTCTTCATCGAAACCAATCATGTAAGCATTGTCAGTATAAAAACTAGCAAAATGCTTTTGTAGGAATATCGCTTGTTGAGTACCGTCGTCATTGTCTGCAAAGTGTAATTTTAAATCGATATTTTTTTGGCTGAATAAAGGAATAGTCGTTCTAAGTTTATAGCCTTTACGTTGTGAGTTTCTATAAGTTTCAATTTCTGCATCAACACCTAAGCCAGCAAGATTTCGTTCCTTAATACCAAAACTATAGGTACTTTCACCTCCTTGGCGACCAAAACTCACGGTTGGCATTAATGACCAGTTATCCCAAGTAGTGATGGTAATGTTTTCTGCTAACTCATCACTTGTAACTTGTGCGGCACGTAAGTATTTTCTACTACGTAAATGTCGCTCTAATTCTGCCATATCAGCCAAATTTTTCGTGCATTTATTGATAAAGAACGCGGCTTCATTTTCTAATGTAAGTTGCTTTGTTGTTATATGAATCGCATTTGCCCAACGATGTATAAAAAGAAAGCCTTTTTCATTTTCATCAAAAATAGTTTGTGGGTTAAAGGTAATATTTGGTTGTTCGAGGCTGCATTCTTCTATTTCGAGAATTTCATTTTTGCTATTAGATTCTTGTGCATAAACCTTAGTTATAGTACTAGTGAGTACCAAAAGAATGGTAGTGGTTATGAACAATAGTAAATGTGAAAGTTTACTGTTAATAGGAATGATCAGAGTCCTTCTGTATAGTCTAGTGAAATAATCACAAACAAGATAAACGAGCGTTTCAACGAATTTCAGTATAACTTAACTATTGTATTTAATTGATATGTTATTTAATCTTTTCTTTATTTTAAAAAAATATACTTTAATCGATGGAAATTACTAGTCATTACAAATGACTATAACTAAAGAGAAATAATAATGTTCACAGAAAAGTTAATGCCACGTTTTAATGATACAGACGCACTTGGTCATATCAACAACACGACTATTCCTGTGTGGTTTGAAGGTGGCAGAGAGCCCATTTTTAGATTATTTATTCCAGATTTAGACCTATCAAAATGGAAATTAATTATTGCCAAAATTGAAGTCTCTTATCACGGTCAATTATTTTATGGGCAAGAGGTTGAAATACGTACTTTTATTGGTCGAATTGGTGGCGCTTCGTTTGATGCTTATCAAGAAGTTTGGCAGCATGGTGAAAAATGTGCCTCTGGTAGTGCTTCAATGGTTCACTTTAATTACCAAACACAAGCCTCTGAGAAAATACCAGATGATATTCGTATTGAATTAGCAAAGCATTTATATCAACAATAGGCTTTACTTTTCGCTAATACGATATAAATCAACTAGCTAAAAATAAATAACGTTTTAAACGCAAAAAGCACTCGAATTTGATCGTATCTCACTATAGAATTACTCTCTTAATCAAATTTTTTAAACTCTAGAATAACTGTGTGTTAAGTACACAAATTGTTTTAGAAAAGCACAATTCAATAGGATGTTTCATGGCGGGTGTAAATAAAGTAATTATTGTAGGTAACTTAGGTAAAGATCCTGAAGTGCGTTTTATGCCTAATGGTGGTGCGGTGGCAAATATCACTGTAGCAACATCTGACTCATGGAAAGATAAGCAAACTGGTGAGCAAAAAGAAAAAACAGAATGGCACCGTGTTGTTATGTTTGGTAAATTAGCTGAAATTGCTGGTGAATACTTAAAAAAAGGTTCAAAAGTTTATCTTGAGGGCTCGTTACAAACGCGTAAGTGGACTAACCCACAAGGGCAAGATCAATATACTACTGAAATTGTATTACAAGGATTTAATGGTGTAATGCAAATGCTAGACGGTAAACCGTCAGGCCAAAATACTGGTTTTCAGCAACAAGCGCCTCAACAACAAGGTCAAGCGCAAAACACTGGCTTTCAGCAACAAGCACCTCAACAACAAGGTGGTTATGCACCTCAAGCGCAGCAACCGGCACCACAACAAGCTTATAACAAACCAGCACAACAAGGTGGTTATACGCAACAACCTCAACAAGCTCCTCAACAACAAGGTGGTTATGCACCACAAGGTCAGCCACAAGGCGGTTTTGCCCCGCAAGGACAACAGCCTCAACAAGCACCTAAAGTGAATCCACAAGAGCCATCAATTGATTTTGATGATGATATACCTTTTTAGTTTCTCAAAAAATAAATTGTAAAGCTTAAACTAAATAAAACCCTGTTAATTCAGGGTTTTTTGTAAGTCTTTAATATATTGATAGGCAAAAAAATGAAGCGAATTGTACTTTATACCATGGAAAAGTGTCCACATTGTCAAACTGCAAAGCGTTATTTAGATGAGCAGAGGATCCCTTATCGCTTATGTAATGTGCAAACGCCAAAAGGTCAAAAAGAGTTTTCTGTAACGGGTATGAGAGCAGTACCTGTATTAAAAATAGGTGATCAGTTACTGAATGGTTTTTCTATCGCTGATTTTAATAAGCTATTTAAAAGTTAAGCAGTACAACTAGTTATTAACTTTCACTTCATGTTAGGCTATATCTGCTTTTTTTATTTCTTGCAGTATATAAAATTTATTTTTAAGGCTAAATTACCTTGCAGCTAGTTTTTCGATATGCTTTTTTTGTATTTGTTACCTGTTGCTTTTTTGTTGCTAATGCTGCGAAATTAACAGACAGTTCGACATTGCAAAATATAGAGCATGGCTTACATAAACAGCCATGGACAACATATCAATCATTACTTGAACAAGCTGAACAATTAGACGAAATGTCACCAAATTACAAACTGTGGTGGTTATTACGTAAAGCAGAAGCAGAAAATTTATTGTATTTATTTGATAAGTTTGAAGCAACAGTTGAGCAATCTTTAGCAGCAGTAAACGAAAATACCCCACCCAGAATAACTATTAATCTTGATTTCTTTCGCGGTCTCATCCTCCAGCGCCAAGGTCACTACGAGCGCTCACTAAATCTTTTTAAAAAAGCTCAAGCATCGGCAATAGCAAATGATTATATTGCTTTAGCTGTGCAAGCTAAGCAAGAATTAGCATACACTCTTAGCTTAACTGGTGTTTATGAACTGCCATTAACTGAGCTACAGCAGGCATATATGGAAGCATTTATGTTAAACAATGAATTCTTAATCGCTAGAATTAATGAAGTCTATGGTGCAATTTACGGTTATATGCATGATTATGCTAAATCAATAGAATATTATCAAAAAGCGCTGATAAGTTATCAACAATTAGAGTACCCATATTATGAAGGTGAGGCTATATATGGTTTAGCCGTCACTTATCGTTATTGGGAAAAACATGAGTTGGCGATTGAATATTATAAACGTTATCGAAAAAAAATTGAATTTAGCCCTAACAATATTAATGGCAAGTTTTTTGCGGCTTATGGTATTGCGATGAGTGAAGCAAGCAAAGGGAGTTGTGAGCAAGCATTAGAGTCTATTGATTACGCAGTGAGTATAGAAGGGTTAAATGATTACAAAGCCGAACTATACAAACGGAAGTCAGAATGTTTAATCGCTGGTGGTAAGTTAGAGGATGCGAAAACAGCATTAAATAAAGCAGATGAAATATTTCATTCATTACCTGAATTACTGGGTACTCGTTGGCAAATAGAAATACTAAAGATTAGTGCTGAATTAGCGCAAGCTAAAGGTAACCACAAAGAGGCATATCAACTATTGAAACAGTTTAATCAAAATGAAATTGAATTGTTAAAAGATAATATGTCTGATCGTTTATTACGTGTTAGAGCTAGCCTAGAGGCAGGTCGACAAAATATAGAAATATCATTATTACAACAACGTACTAAAGTGCAACAGTTAGAATTTGAACAACAAAAACAAGCCAATACAATGCAAGTTTATGTGATTGTTTTTGTCGTTACACTGATATTAATTATGTTGTTTTTCACTTATTTTCAATGGCATCATAATAAAAAATTAAAGGAATTATCGATTAGAGATTCACTTTCCAACTCGTTTAATCGACGTTATGTATTTAATTTTCTAGATAAATTAGTTGATGCTAATTACCAAGAAAAAAATACTATCTCAATTATGGTGATAGATATTGATGATTTTAAGCAAGTGAATGATCTATATGGTCATCCTTTTGGGGATGAAATCATTCGGAAAATATCAGATATAGGATCTGCTATTTTAAGAACAGAAGATGTGATTGGTCGTGTAGGTGGCGAAGAATTTCTTTGTGTCTTGCCAAGGATTGACGCAGTACAAAGCTTGCACATTGCACAGCGTTTTGTAAATACGGTTAACCAACATGAGTTTGTGACTGAAAGTAACAATGGGGGCACTCAAAAAATACAAGTGACCGTGAGTATAGGTTTAGCAACATCATCTAAAAAGGCTCAAACCAGTACAGATCTATATTTGCAAGCAGACAAAGCGCTTTATCATGCTAAGGATAGTGGTAAAAACCGGGTCATACAATATCAAGAATCTATGCAATATTTAAATCATGGCAATCAGCAGAACGAAATCCCAGCATTTGATGACAAATAATTATCTAAGTCAATCGGTGTCATCCCCTTCATTTTTAGCATCTCTATCCTTATTTAACTGTGCTATTAGGTTACTGCAAGATTATATAAAACAGTTGGGTTATCAGCCTCAAATTCATTTTGAACTGGAAGGCTGCTATCGTATAAATAATACAAAAAGTTATTCTCAAAAATTAAATTTTGATCTTATTAACCAATATTTACGTAGTGTAAATGTTGATGGTGAAATTGTGAGTGAATATTGGCGTAATCAATGGGAATACGTCTCTTTATTTAATGGCCAAAGTCCGCTAAAAGAAGCGACGAATTTGCATCAGATGCTTACTCAGCTACCACAACTTTTTCAACGATTTTATGGTGATATTGGTGTTATTGATACGTTAATTGAGCCGGTGATTTGGTCTGGCGATCAAGGTAAGCTAGCAATAGGCTCTAGTCAGATTTTTACTGATGATACTAGGGCTGTTCATATTCCTAATGCTATTCAACTCAATGCTAGTGTGCTTAACAAGCAAGGGGTTAACCTTATTGCCGAAAAAAGCTTTGGTGAGTACTTACAATTTTGTTTTTTACGTACTAGCTTTGAATGTTCTTTATTATATTTACCCGAAGAAGCAGCTTTTGAGCGTTTATTATTAAAAAGTCACTATGGTTTAGCCCAAGAATTATGTTCACCAGTAGATATTTCAGGGGGGCATCAAGGGAGTATCGCCTTATACCAAAAAGTAGGTAAGCATAATCAGAATATGGGGGAAGAGCCTCTATTATTTGATAGATACAATCAGGTGATGTCTGTGCAACAAAACTGGCAAAAAACGGCTAGAATTGAACATCGACTAGGTGCTTCAAGCGTCTACTATAATCCTTATGTTAATGTGATATATGGTTTACTAAATATTATTGATGCTATTGAAGCTTATGAAAATAATGACGATTTATTTGTGCCAATATTCACTGCTGACACATTACCTAAGTCATTATTTACTCATAAGGATGATGTCGACTCTCTTGGCGCTATCGATATATTTGCAGCAAGCACATGGTTTAGCAAAAGTTTAAATGCAGCCCAAGAAAAGTATAATAAAACCAAATCATCATTTGTAGTTGAATGTCCTATGCTGTTGGGCGATAAAATCAAACAAATAATATTAAATAACTATCAAGTATACTTAACAAAATAAGAAATGATTTATGGAAATAATACCTATTAAGGCTCCTTTATTAAACGGCACAAATGTTAAGGCTAAAAAACAAGAACTTAAAAAATATTTTAGGCAAACATGGGCTGAATATGAGTCACTTTTTTCCCTTATAAATGACGAGAGTGCTTATTTTTTAAGACCCGAGCCCTTACGTCATCCGCTAATTTTTTATTATGGGCACACCGCTAGTTTTTATATTAATAAGCTTATTATTGGTAAGTTCATTTCAACACGTATAAATGCTCGAATAGAAGCTATTTGTGCCGTTGGTGTTGATGAAATGAGTTGGGATGATTTAAGCGATGCACATTATGATTGGCCAACAGTTTCTGACGTTAAAAGTTATCGGGATCAAGTCGCAACGCTGATTGAAAATCTTATTGATGATATGGATTTATTGCTACCCATAACAAAAGATTCGTTAGCGTGGATTATTTTAATGGGCTGTGAGCATGAACGTATTCATATTGAAACTTCATCCGTTATTATGCGTATGCTGCCTTTGCAATACCTCAGTGAAAGTGAAGACTGGCCTACTTGCCAAAATAGCACAAATGCCCCTGAAAATAAGCTACTGCCTATAAAAGGGAAGTTAGTTGAATTTGGAAAACCCAAAAGTGATGATTCGTTCGGATGGGACAATGAATATGGTTATAACACGCTTAGCTTAGATGACTTCAGTGTTTCTAAATATTTAGTATCAAATCAAGAGTATTTAGCATTCGTTAACGCTGGAGGATACCAAAAAACAGAATTTTGGACAGAAGAAGGGCAGCAATGGTTAAACTTTTCTAAAGCGACCAAACCATATTTTTGGGTGGAAAAAAGAAGCAATACTCATGCTAAATCTTACTGGCAACGTAACTTATTGAATGAAATTCCGTTACCCTTAAATTGGCCGGTAGAAGTGAATTATTTAGAAGCCAAGGCTTTTTGTCAGTGGAAGAACAGCCAAGCTTCAGATACTAAAAACCAATATACACGCTTACTGACTGAGGCTGAATGGTTATGTTTACGTGATAAAGTCGATGGTGATTTAGCTTCTTGGGAGCAAGCACCGGGAAATTTAAACCGTGAGCATTATGCATCTTCTTGTCCTATAGATGAGTTCGAGCATGATGGCGTCTTTGATGTTGTTGGTAATGTTTGGCAATGGACGGAATCAACTATTGATGGCTTTGAAGGTTTTGAGGTTCACCCATTATATGATGATTTTTCTACACCGACCTTTGATGGTAAACATAATTTAATTAAAGGTGGTTCTTGGATTTCTACAGGAAATGAGGCTCAAAAACATTCTCGTTATGCGTTTAGACGACATTTTTTTCAACATGCTGGGTTTCGTTATGTGCAAAGCAATAATGAAAAACTACCTAATCTTGATGCTAACCATTATGAAACCGATGTTGATATTTGTCAGCAGCTCCATGCTCAGTATTCGGCTAAAGCTGAATCATCTATTAACGACGTTTTTAATGTGCCTATTAAGAATTATAGCGAGCAAATATCTGATAATATTCTAGGGTTTATTGAAAAGCATAATATAACAGCCAATAAATGTTTGGATTTAGGCTGTAGTGTTGGCAGAAGTAGTTTTATTCTAGCGCAGCATTTTAATCAGGTAGATGGTGTGGATTTTTCAGCGCGCTATATACGTCATGGTGTTAGTTTACAACAGGGAGGTGCCGTTCGTTATTGCCTAGAAAATGAAGGCGATATAGTTGATTATTACGAATTTAGCTTAAAAACATTAGGTTTACCTTACAATGGTAATATACATTTTAGTCAAGGAGATGCGGGTAACCTCAAAAACGTTTTTAATAACTATGATGTTATTTTAGCTCAGCATGTACTTGAGAGTAGCTATAATCCTCGCGAATTTTTACAAACAGTCCATCAACGTTTACAAAGTAAAGGCTTGCTTGTTATTGTCTCCGATTATGACTTTGATGAGCAATACACAGCAAAAAACAACTGGTTAGGTGGCTTAAAGGTTAATGGTGAAAATGTTACTGGTTTTGACGGTTTGTCAGAACTGTTAGCAACTCATTTTAATTTGATCGAGCAACAGGAACTAACGCGTGTTATTCAAACTAATCAACGTAATTTTATTTTAAAACGTCCTCAATTAAGTATTTGGCAGTTAAGGTAACTCATTAATACTTCTCTTCTTATTTTTTGCACCAAATATAATCTCCGCAGATAACCGTTGTGCTATTTTGGTGCAACGATTTACTTTTTAAAGTGTAACAAAAACACAAACTGTTGATATTGTTGTTTTAAATTTTATGGCACATGAATTGAATTATATAGTTCAATATTAACTAAAATTAAAAAAACAAGAGGTCTACAGTGAAAATAGTTAACGCAATAATTAAACCGTTCAAACTCGATGATGTTCGTGAAGCCATCTCTGAAATTGGTGTTGAAGGGATAACTGTTAGTGAAGTTAAAGGTTTTGGTCGTCAGAAAGGACATACAGAATTGTATCGTGGTGCAGAATATCAAGTAGATTTTTTGCCAAAAGTTAAACTTGAAATTGCTGTTAATGACGACATAGTTGAACGTTTAGTTGAAGCCATTAGTAAAGCTGCGTACACAGGTAAAATTGGCGATGGCAAAATATTTGTCTATAACCTTGAACAAGCCATTCGTATTCGTACAGGTGAGCAAGATTCAGAGGCTATTTAATCTGTATTCATCTTGCTGTAGGGCTAGGTACTGAATAGGCATTAACAGATTTTAAAGACTTCAGTTTTGTGCTCTTCATTCAAATTTAATCTTGCAGCTTATACCTGACCAATTACTGTTACAAAAATTATTATAGGATCAATTATGGAACAAAATATTTTTCAACTTCAATATGCTATGGATACATTCTATTTCTTAGTTTGTGGTGCCTTAGTAATGTGGATGGCTGCTGGCTTTTCAATGTTAGAAGCAGGTTTAGTGAGAGCTAAAAACACAACTGAAATTTTAACTAAAAACGTGGCACTCTATGCTATTGCTTGTATTATGTATCTTGTTGTGGGTTACGATATTATGTACGGCGGCGGTGTATTCTTAAATGGTATTGGCCTTGACGGTGCTGCTGATGCAGACGCTTTAGTTGGTACTGTATTAGCTGAGTCAGCCGAAGCAGGATTTGATGGCGGTGCAGTTTATTCAAACGCAGCTGACTTTTTCTTCCAAGTAGTATTTGTTGCAACGGCTATGTCGATTGTTTCAGGTGCTGTTGCTGAGCGTATGAAATTATGGGCATTTTTAGCATTTACTGTTGTATTAACAGGTTTTATCTACCCAATGGAAGGTAGCTGGACTTGGAATGGTGATGCCGTATTTGGTTTATACACTTTAGGTGACCTTGGTTTTTCTGATTTCGCAGGCTCTGGTATTGTACATATGGCTGGTGCTTCAGCTGCATTAGCTGGTGTATTGTTATTAGGTGCTCGTAAAGGTAAATACACTAAAGACGGTAAAATTAACGCAATTCCAGGCGCTAACTTACCTATGGCTACCTTAGGTACATTCATTTTATGGATGGGGTGGTTTGGTTTTAACGGTGGTTCTGTATTAAAACTTGCTGATATTAACAGCGCTAACTCTGTAGCTTTGGTGTTTTTAAATACTAATGCCGCGGCAGCAGCAGGTGCAGTTGCAGCACTAATCTTCGCTAAAATCTTATTTAAGAAAGCTGATTTAACAATGACACTTAATGGTGCGTTAGCCGGTCTTGTAGCAATTACAGCTGAACCTTCAACACCAACACCATTACAAGCAACAATATTTGGCGCAATTGGCGGTATTATTGTCGTTCTTTCAGTTATTGCTTTAGATAAAGTTAAGATTGATGATCCAGTAGGTGCTATCTCGGTTCATGGTGTTGTAGGTTTCTTTGGCCTAATGATTGTTCCAATTACTAATTCAGGTTCTAGCTTTAGTGGTCAGTTAATTGGTGCAGCAACTATCTTTGTTTGGGTATTTGCGACTAGCTTTGTTGTTTGGTTTGCATTGAAGAAAATTATTGGACTTCGTGTAACTGAAGAAGAAGAATATGAAGGTGTTGACCAAGCTGAATGTGGTATGGAAGCTTACCCAGAATTCACTCGAGGTTAATACTAAAAGTTATATACTGAGGTTAGCATGCTAAGATTGGTATATTTGAAAGTAATAACTGAATATTATTACTAATAAAAAAGCAGCGATATCGCTGCTTTTTTTTGTCTTTTTATAAGTTTAATTTTCTATGAATATCTTCTTATTAATAGAGGAACTAAACCCAGTATTAAAAACCAAGCAAAAGTGCCGCCACCGCTGCTATCATTATCAGGGGTAGTAATGAGTGTGTTCTTCACGGGAGATAAATCAGCATCAGTTACTTCAGCTGAGTCTACAATAACAATTTGCTCAACAATTACAAAATTCTCTAAGCCTGGTGTTGCTAGGTCACTACATTGTTGATCATCAGCAATAACCATTGGTATGCCTTCTAAATTTGCTGAATTACATAAGGTAAGTTGAGCTATTTTATCAATTGTAGTCATACCATCACCAATGACTTGGCCAAAAACAGTAAAGCCGCTATTTTGCAAGTCTAGGTTGCTAGCGTTATCCGCTAAATTAAAAAACCATTGATCTGTTGCACTGTCAGGATCCCCGCCAAGCTTAGCCATGGCAATAGTGCCTCTAACATTAGAATAAATCGGTTCGTTAATCACTGCTGGATTTGTTTCTATACGTGTTAGCGGAAAATTACCTTCGAATGTAAATCCACCGCCTTGTACAACAAAGTTAGATGAAACACGGTGCACTACCGAATTAGTATAATGTTGCTCATCAATATACTGAAGAAAGTTATCAACAGTTGCAGGCGTACTGCTATCGAATAAATTAACTTGAAAGTTGCCTTGTGAGGTTTGAAACTCAACAATTGTCGCATCAACGATTGTTGTAAAACTAACGAATAACAGTGTGGTATAAATAAATTTTTTAAACATGGTTACAGCCTATATAAGAAACATTGCTGCATCATAATCGTAGTTGTATAATTATTCAATCATGCTTGTACTCATTACTAAATAGTTACATTCAAGAATTATTAGTGCTATAACTGAGCAAGGTACTCTCTTATTTTATCATTTATTTCCTCAAGGCTTACTATGTGGCGCATGTTGTTGCTATTTATATTAATATTTACCATTGAATTAAATGTTCAGGCTCAAAATATAGACAGCGAATTAGAAGAGATTGTAAAGCAAACAAATAAAGCTATTGCAGTAGTGAGACTCAGTCAATTACTTGAAAGTGAGGAACTGAATAAAACCCAGCGTATTACAATACTTTTACAGCAAAGCCATGCCTATTTCACCTTAAGCAATTTACAGAAATCGTTAGAAATTATTCAACAAGCGAAAGCACTACTTGATAAAAATACCTTGTCACAGCTACAAGCCGAGGTTGATAAATTAATGGGAATAATTTTCTACTTTCAAGGCGAATACACAAAGTCTTTAGTTGCCTATGAAGCGGCGTTAAATTATTTTCAACAGCAGATTTTTTCTGCAGAACAAGCGATTAAACAAGCACATTTATTGAATAATATTGCATTAGTGCAAACATCTAAAGGTGATTCTCTTGCCGCATTAAAAGCTTATAAAGAAGCCGATGAGTTGTATCAATATTATGGTGACGAAGTTGATAGAATAGATGTTCGATATAATCTCGCTGTACTTTATTTAAGTCTTCGCCGTTACGATATAGCAATTAGTATGTTTGAAGAGGTTATCGCTAAAAGAGAGGCTTTAAAAGACGAGCATGGCATAGCTAAAGCTTCGGCTGGGATCGGTGTTTCCTATAAGCAATCAGGTCAATATGAGAAAGCTGAGAGCTATGTGATGAAAGCATTAGATTATTTTAGGGATAATGATTACCACATCGATGCTGCCTCACAGTTTCATAATCTAGCCGAAATAAATTATGAGTTATCTAATCTAGAAAAAGCATCTGAGTATGCTAATCTTGGCGTCGAATTGAGTAAAAAAATAGGTCATCAAATGACTTATGGAGGTAGTTTACATACCTTAGCTAAAATTTCTTTCTATCAAGGTGATATTGAACGTTCTCAGGTTTATTTAAACCTATCCAATTCAGTAGCAAAAAAAATGGGGTTCCAACGCCTAGTTAATGGAAATTTATGGTTAAGTGCGCTGCTTTATGCTGCACGTGGAGAAACAGCAAAATCATTGATGGCTCAATTGGCTTACCAAAAAGAGCGCTTAAAGTTATCAAATGAAACACTTAATGAGCAAATAGCACAATTCGAATCAGTCCAGCTTAGTCAGCAGGTAAAAAGTTTACAACAAAGCAAAAAACTCCAGGAGTTAGAATCCACTAAGGCAGACCAGCAACGTGTATTTATTGTGCTGATTATTGCTTTTCTATTAACGGTATTATTTTTGATATATAGACGTTATTTAGAAAGAAGACTAACCAAAAAATTAGAAAATAGAGTTAAACAGCGTACTGAAGCGTTAGAGTTTCTAACAAAGGAACTGCAAGATGCCAGTATGGTTAAAAGTCAGTTTTTAGCTAATATGAGTCATGAAATTAGAACACCACTTACTGCTGTTTTAGGTCAAGCAGAGGCGATTATTCATGGTGATTTTGATAATGCTAATTTGATACACGAAGTTGAAGTTATTCATAATAATAGTTTGCATTTATTACAATTAATTAATGATATTTTAGACTTAAGTAAAATAGAAGCGAATAAATTTGAATTAGAGAATAGACGACAAAATTTACATACCATTGTAGATAAATTAAATGATATGTTTACTGAACAGGCGCAACGTAAAAATTTATCATTTACAGTAAGTCACCATTTACCTAGCCCTTTTATTATCGATATTGACGGCTTACGGTTAAAACAGATTTTGATAAATTTATGCTCAAATGCCATTAAATTTACCAAAGAAGGCTGGGTTTCATTAGATATTGCCATAATAGATAAAACATTACTCTTTACTGTTACTGATACAGGAATAGGAATGAATAAAAAGCAAATGGCGAAAATGTTCAATATATTCACTCAGGGTGATAATAGTATTAGCCGACGATTTTCTGGATCAGGCTTAGGGTTATTTCTGTCGGACCAGTTAGCAAAAGTTATGTCAGGAAAAATAACGGTGACTAGCCAATTAAATCACGGCAGTACTTTCGTCTTTAAATTACCTTTTGGAGAGGTATATTCAGCCTCAGATAGTGTTGAAAATAATGATCAAACAGCTATTGTTGGTGTGAATAAAAAGAAGTATACGGGTAAAATATTGCTGGCTGATGACTATGACGATAATCGACGTTTAATTGCCCGTTTACTCAGTAATTTAGGTCTGGAAGTACTCGAAGCATCTAATGGTATAGAAGCGGTAGAGTTATGCCTTGAGTACAAGCCAATAATAACCTTATTAGATATTCAAATGCCTAGAATGGATGGCATACAGGCATTAGAAGCATTACGTGCAAAGGGCTGTGATCGTCCTATTTATGCATTAACTGCTAATGCTATGGCACATGAAATCGCGCAGTACTTAGCATTAGGTTTTGCAGGACATCTTAAAAAGCCTATTGAGCGTGATATTTTTATCGCTACGATTGCTCAGCATTATCCCGAGAAAGCTAGTATTGAAAAAGACAATTTTGAAGACGGTAATATTGAAGAAGATAACATTGAATCCGGTAGTTTTGAAGCCAAAGCATTGCTTGAGAAAAAGCTGGATGACATAGATATATCGGATATTACAGCGTCATTTATTAATCATTTACCGCAAGATAAGCAAGAATTGTTAGATTACAACCAGCAACATGAATATAAAGCGTTGGCTCAGTCGGCTCATAAAATTTCAGGCGCGGCTCAAATGTTTGGCTTTGTAGAAATATCACAAAGTGCTATGGAACTAGAACGAGCTATTAAACAACAAAAAATAGAGATTGTTGACGATTTAACTCATTGTTTAATTGATGAAATAAACCTTGCTCTACAAGCGTCTCATACCGATATAAATTAATATCAGCTCATTTGAGTCAGTGGGATAAAAGTGTACCTTATTTATAATTTTTACAAGTACCTTGACGCTCGCATGTTGAAGGGGTTTGGGTATATACTCTTATAATAAAACAGACCATTACTATTGGGATTTCAAATGGCTAGAGAACAATTTGGTGTTTGTGCAGAGCCAAACTTACATGGCAGTTATTTACTTTTTAATGTGTTAGATGATAAAAATGCATTTATTCGGACTGCTTTGTCTCGTCTACCTGAATTATTTGATGATTATGCAGATCAATTTTCAGAAGCTAATTTAACGGGTGTTATTGCTATAGGAGCTAACTATTGGGATGAATTCTACCCGCAAGCACGCCCTTCATTGCTAAAAGCATTTCCTTCAATGGACAATGACGACAGAATTGCGCCTAGTAATAATGTCGATATTTATATAGAAATCCGTAGTGATCGTTCTGATGTTAATCATATCGTTTGCTCTAAGGTATGTCAGTTACTTGCTGATAGTGTTGAATTGGTTGAGCAAGTTCAAGCTTTTCGTTTCTTAGATGGTCGAGACTTAACTGGCTTTGTTGATGGCACTGAAAATCCTCAAGGAATGCACCGAAGAGCTATTGCTTTAGTGCAAGAATCTGATGATGCCGCTTTTTCCAGCGGTAGTTATCTACACATTCAGCGCTACAAGCATAATTTAACACTCTGGGGCTCTTTGAAAAATGAAGAACAAGAAGACGTTTATGGACGTACCAAGCTTGATAACATCGAATATGAAAGTGAAAAAAAACCGTTAACCGCGCACACTAAACGTACTAGTTTAAAAGATGAAAATGGTAAAAGTATTGAAATCTTAAGACAAAGTATGCCTTACGGAGATGTAAAGGAACAAGGGCTATTTTTTGTCTCTTATTGCCACTCACCTGAACCATTTGAGAAAATGTTAAAAAGTATGATTTATGGTGATGGACATGGTCACGTAGACCATTTACTTAAGTATACCCAAGCTGAAACTGGGGCTGCTTTTTTTGCACCGAGTTTAACTTTTTTAACCACGCTTGGAAATGTTCCAGAATAGGTCTTTCGTATAGCTTTTTTTGAATTGTACTTACTTAGTATAGCTAATCTTTATCTTGGTCTTCTCCTGTTTTGATTATGTATAACAACCTTAATCATGGCACATAGATACCGTATAGTGAGGAGACGATCATATCAGGTTGACTAGTCATGTCCGTCAGAATGAAAAGCTTCAGCAACATAGCGACCTTGATCTACGGCTAATTCAGACTCAGGTGCTATTTTTCCAAGTTTGTATAGTGCAGGTCCTGTCGGCTCGGCTAGCAGGTAGCTGATGCCTTGGTGTGTTAAGGTCTTATCCCCGGCATTAGCCGGTATGGCAATTCCTATAAAAGCATGGTTATCAATATAAACCATTATCATTTTTACTCTTGGCATTAACGCACGCAATATAGTGGCAGTTAATGTCACTTTACTATCACAATCACCTTGATTCTCCCATAATAATTTTGCGGGTGAATTAAAGCCAGCACCTGAAGAAGTAATACGTGATTCTAGCGTAGAATAGGGGATTGATTGCACAAAGCCAAGTACATAATCCGTTACTCTACGCATCGTTTTTAATGGAACTTTATCAAGTATGATGGGTTTTAGGTGCTTGAAATCATTAACAGATTCATTCGCAATACTAACGTGATCTATTTTTACTCCTAATTCTCCATCATGCGTATTAAATAATTGATAGTAGTTGTCTTTAAAGTACTGTTTAGTAGCTTGTTGCTTGATCTCTGTTACTCTTTGATAAGCAAGTGCTACCTGCTTATCTTCTCGCCCTTTTATTTGAACTACCGTTTCACCATTTTCTTGTAAAAAGAAAGCCTGTGCTCCATTTAATGGTTCGACTTTTAGCTGTTTTTTTAGCTTATGCATAATAGTTCTGTGGGAAAAATCACTTTGATAAGGTTTAAGATCACGAAAGTGTTCAAATAATGCAGGTTTAGTTAAAGCAAAACTTATTGATTGCTGTTTGTTACTATGGTCAAGCCATTGATAGTTGAAGTTATACTGACCTTCCTCTGCATATTTCGAGAAACTAACTTGTTTCGCATTAACAAAGGTCGCAAAGCATAAAGAGAGATAAAGCGTAATTTTGAGGGTATTCACAACAATTCCTAATGAATTTTCTATACTTCACAGAGTAGTAATTATTTAACACTAACTTAAGATTTAGTAAAACACCAAGTTTAGCGAGTAATTTATCGTTAAACTTTACTTTAATCATTATTAATGTAGAATTAAAACACTTGTTTGAATTGGTCGTTTGATTTTGTGCTCTTTATATTGAAATAGCACTAATGAAATTAATTATTAAATTTAAGAGATTTTAAGGGGTTGTTGTGGCTGAATATAAAGTTCCATTAAAAGATATGAGTTTTTTGCTTTATGAAGTATTTCAAGCGGATAAAATGTGGCAGAAATTACCGAAACTAGCAGAGCAAGTTGACAAAGATACCGCAGAAGCAATTCTACAAGAATGCGCTAAAATCGCTGAACAAGAAATAGCGCCTATCGCTCGAGAAGGTGATGAAACAGGTGTTAGCTTTAAAGAAGGCGTTGTCACTACGGCCCCTGGATATAAAGAAGCTTTCAATACTTACGCTGAAGGTGGTTGGACAGCATTGGGTGGCGACGTAAATTATGGCGGCATGGGCATGCCAAAAATGCTAACCGCTCTACATGAAGAAATGCTTTGTAGTGCTGATATTTCGTTTGCACTTTATCCTGTATTGACTGCGGGTGCCGCGCTCTCGCTAGCAAAACACGGCAGTGAAGAATTAAAAGAGCGTTACCTCACTCGAATGTATGCGGGTGAATGGTCAGCCTCTATGTGTCTAACTGAATCTCACGCTGGATCAGATTTAGGCATTATACGCACAAAAGCGATACCTCAAGAAGATGGTAGCTACAAGGTTACCGGTAATAAAATTTTCATTACGGGTGGAGAGCATGATCTTACTGAAAACATTGTCCACTTAGTTTTAGCAAAATTACCTGATGCGCCTGCAGGCCCTCGTGGTATTTCATTATTTTTAGTACCTAAATTTCATGTGAATGATGATGAAACCGTAGGAGAGCATAACAATGTTAGTTGTGGCTCTATTGAACACAAAATGGGTATTCATGCTTCAGCAACTTGTGTCATGAATTTTGATGACTCTAAAGGCTATTTAGTTGGTGAATTAAATAAAGGCTTAGCTTGTATGTTCACCATGATGAATTTTGAACGTATTGGTGTAGGTATTCAAGGCTTAGGCGCAGCAGTACGTTCGTACCAGAATGCGCTAGAGTATGCCAAAGATAGGTTACAAGGTCGTGCGCTTGACAGTAAAGTTAATGGCGTTAAAAACCCTAACCAAGAAGCTGATTCTATTATGGTTCATGGTGATGTTCGCCGTATGCTATTGAATATGAAAGCACTTAATGAAGGCTCTAGAGCGCTTTCAAGTTATATCTCTATGCAATTAGATTACGCTACTTACGGTGAAGGTGAAGAGCAAGTTAAGGGCGAAACATTAGCAGCATTAATGACCCCTATTGCCAAGGCATTCTTTACTGATTTAGGTTTTGAAAACACAGTGGCAGGACAACAAGTGTTTGGTGGCCATGGTTTTATTCGTGAATGGGGGCAAGAACAGTTAGTACGCGATGCGCGAATTACACAAATATATGAAGGAACCAACGGTATTCAAGCAATGGATTTGCTAGTACGTAAAATTGCGACATCGAAAGGCGCTATGTTAAGTGTATTCACTGATGAAGTGGCTGCCTATATTGAAGCGAATAAAAATAATGAAGCTATGGCTGAATTTATTAAGCCATTAGCATTGGCTGTTGATGACCTAACTGAGCTTACTGATGACTTATTAGCTAAATCACAAGCCAACATTAATGAACTTGGTGCGTCAGCTAATGATTATTTGCATGTCTTTGGTTACACTGCAATGGCTTACATATGGGCTAGAATGGCAGATGTTTCTTTAACTCAACAAGCAAATAATGGTGAGAGTGGTAGTGATTTTTATCAAAGTAAATTACATACTGCTCGTTATTATTTTTCACGTTTACTGCCTCGTCGCATTTCATTAATTGCTTCAGCTAAATCGGGATGTGACTGCTTATTTGATATTGATGATGAGTTATTTTAAGTATATAAAATAACTATTTTTGTTGCCCTTAAAACCCGTTACTTAGTGGGGTTAAGGGCACTTTACATTATATTATTAAAATAAATATGAGATAGTTAGATTGCCAGACATTGCTATATAATTTCCTGATTCATATATATAATCTTCATATTCATCAGCTTTGCGCAATGTTAAAACAAAATCTAATGCTGCTGGACCCCAGTTGTAACCCAAGCCTCCACCTAATTGAAAACCCGAAATAGATTCACTCTGGTCACTCCGCTCATCAGAGAAGAAGCCTGCTCCTCCATAGCCTCTAAAGCCTTTTTTAGAGAAACCAACACCACCGTAGGCCATTAAGTCGAATCCTTCACTTTCCACGGCATAATAGTCATCACTTTCTAGTGAAAAATAAGTTGCTCTAATTTGGAAGTGGTTATTCACCGCATAAGCTGCGGCGATATTAAAGCCACTAAATTCATCATCATTAGAATTATTATCATTAGCTAAAATAAAAGCATAAGAGCCAATGCCTATACTCCAATTTTTTTCAGGAACCGCATTAGGCTCACTTGCATGTAATTGAGTACCTAGTAATAAAGTAGATAAAAACAAAGTTCCTTGGAATATTTTTTTCATATTTTCATATTTGTTAAATAATACTTCTCATGAAGTACATTGATGATTGTAGGTTTTAGGTAAAGAAATGAAATACTGAGTACACTGTATGTACTTGATAAATCGGCAGTATAGTAACCTAAAACGATATCACCCGTTAGTTTTTGTTTTGTCTAAATTAAAAGCTATGTATTTGACTTTAAGTTGATTTCAGTTAATAAACAGATCTATTTATACTATTTCCATTAGGTTTGTGGTCTTGTTGTGCGAAGGGAAAATAGGTCAAGGTTAGGTGCTTGATTGAGTTATAGCTGGCTATTGTGATTGAAATCAACGCAACATTGGCTTATTTTAACCAACACAAGTGAGCAATAATTTAATGGAATTGGTATTAAACCCCGTTTAATACGGTATTTTTAAATGGTGGCAATAATCAATTCACAGTATTTACAAAGTTCTCTTTACCGCTTGGTATATAAAAGGGTATTCTTTATCACTATTGCTTTAATTAACTGTCTCTATTAACGTTTTTCATACGAATATTAAAGTAATTAATATCTTACGGTTAGATAAATAATATTCAGACAAAAAGTGGTGCTTGTTTATAAATAGTTACCGTATTGTAAACTGTAGTAACCAGAGAAGTTATATGCTCAATAATTTAGAACAAAATTTACAATATAGACGAAGCGTTATGCGGGTGATGTTGATGCTCGTAATGGTAGGTGGTTCAACATTTTCTGCTATTAATTTTTATCGTGGACTGTGGCCATTAGCGATATTAGAGCTTATCTTTGCATTTTTTGCTTTTTTTCTATGGCGTAAAGTTTTACAAATTTCACACTTTCAACGCTGGGTTAGCGCATTTTTGTTACCGTTTTTTACTACTATGGTCTATGCCATGTATGTACCAAACACATCGGTATCAATTTTTGTTTGGATACTTACAATCCCCTTAGTTTCTTACCTTATGATGGGGCGAAAGCAAGGATTTTGGATTTCATTATTCTTTATAGCAAGTGGTGTATCTGTTTATCTCTATCGTTTTATAGAAGGGGATTCAGTCATAAATATTGCTGATACATTGAATATCATTATTAGCGCCTCTTTAATGATGTCATTAGCTCATGTATATGAAGTAAATAGAGAGAAGAATGAAGATAGATTACTTGAGTTGGCAAGCACAGACACATTAACGGGTTTAGCAAACAGGATGAAGCTAAGAGAAAATTTCACGTTATATTCAGAGTATGCCAAGCGTCATAAATCCTCCTTAGCCGTTGTCATTTTTGATTTAGATTATTTCAAAAAAATTAACGATCAATATGGTCATCACGTAGGGGATGCAACCCTTTGCTATATTGCTAATTTTATTAAAGATAGAGTAAGAAAAACTGATTTATTAGCCCGATTTGGTGGTGAAGAGTTTGTTTTGCTTATTGTTGGCTCTAAAGAAAAAGATTGCTATAAACAAGTAGACTCTCTACGACAGCAGTTAAAGGATACGCCTTTTATTTATGATGAAGTAACGTTGGCTATGACCGTCAGTGCAGGTATTGCTACTTATGGTAATGATGGATTAAGCTTAGATGACCTTTTGTTAAAAGCGGATCAACGTCTATATTTAGCCAAAGATAATGGTCGAAATTTTGTAGTTGATAGTATCAAGGAGAGTGAAATTAAAAACCTCACTACAAACGACATTTGAAAATTGCTAGTAACTGTTAATTAGAATTATTGGCTTGAACCATTAGCTTGAACTATCGGCTTTAATTAATGGCTTGAACCATTAGCGTGAACTATCAGCTTTAAATATAGACTTCAAACGTCGATTTATAGTTTTACTTAATAATTTACTTCCACATATTTTTTCGCGAATGCCCATATTTCTCTTGGTCGAATTTAGCAAAGCTTTGGTGGCGTTGTTAATTTACTTGCATGAGTAAAGTATTGTTACATAATTTATAGACCGCTATTTACTCATGAAAATCTTTTGATGATCATTTTTTCATGTCTTTTTTAGATGAAAGATCCACAAAAACCCACAAATTCATCCACTTCCTAAATATCTTTACCTAGCCCTTAATTTTACTGGTGTCTTGACCAGTGTTCGTATCTTGGTTTTCGCTATTATTCACTTGACATAACTTTACTTTAGTCACTAAACTGTATCATTGTGGTAAAAAGTGGGTAATTGTGGATCATGACGGTTATCTTATAAATAATCGAGTAAATTATCAGCGAATAACTTTAGTCAAAAAGGCAAGTATCCAACTATGTTCAGAGGCGCTAGCGCAATTACGCTTGATAGCAAAAATAGAATCACAATACCAACAAGGTATCGTGAGGAATTGTTTGCCGATTGCCAAGGGAAAATGATTTGCACGGTTGATATTCAACATGCGTGCTTATTGCTTTATCCCCTGCCTGAATGGGAAGAAATTGAATTAAAGTTATGTAATTTATCAAGCATGAATCAACAAGAACGCTTATTACAGCAAGTGTTATTAGGTAATGCAACCGATTGTGACATGGATAAAAATGGCCGTTTATTACTTAACGGACCATTAAAAAAGCATGCAGGTTTAGAAAAGTCAGTAATGCTTGTAGGTCAATTGAAAAAGTTTGAAATTTGGAGCGAGTCAGCATGGCAAGCACAATTACAGCAAGGTATAGATAAAATTCAATCAGGTGAATTTGAACTCACTGATCGTTTGTTAGATCTATCTTTATAAAATAATTAAGTTAATAAGGTTATAAAAAACAACATGGAATTAGATAAAGCACATATTTCTGTTTTATTAACAGAAGCGATTGATGGTTTAGACATTGATCCTAATGGTTGCTATATCGACTGTACCTTTGGTCGTGGCGGCCATTCGTCTTTGATTTTATCTAAATTATCTACCCAAGGTAGATTGATTGCGATTGATCGTGATCCCAGTGCTATTGCTGCAGCAGAAAAGTTTAGCGACGATGCACGTTTTCATATAGAGCATCAAGGTTTTGCTAATTTAGCTGAAATAGCTGAACAGCTTGAATTAACAGGTAAGGTTGATGGAATCTTATTGGATTTAGGTGTTTCTTCTCCGCAACTTGATGAGGCCGAACGAGGTTTCAGTTTTATGAAAGATGGTCCATTAGATATGCGTATGGATACTTCTCGTGGGCAAACAGCAGCAGAATGGTTAGCAGTCGCGGATGTAGAAGATATCACATGGGTACTCAGAACGTTTGGTGAAGAAAAACACGCATGGCGTATTGCGAATGCGATTGTTGATGCACGTGAAGAAACACCTTTTACACGTACCAGTGAATTAGCAAAATTGATTAAAACCACAGCTCCGCAAAGAGAAATTAAAAAGCATCCGGCTACACGTAGCTTTCAAGCTATTCGAATGTATATTAATAGTGAGCTTGAGCAAATAGAAAAAGCATTAGCAGCTTCTTTATCCGTTTTGGCTGAAGATGGTCGTTTAGTCGTGATAAGTTTTCACTCGTTAGAAGATCGACTAGTAAAACAATTTATGAAAAAACATTCTCAAGGTAAGAAAGTGCCTCGAGGTATGCCAATTAAAGAAGAAGAATTAAATAAAGGTAAAAAACTTGAGTTGATTGGTCGTAAGTTAAAACCGAGTAAAACTGAAGTTGAAGAAAATGTTCGTTCACGTAGTTCAGTATTACGTATTGCTAAACGTTTAGCCCATATAGTTGATTAATTTTGGCAAATGAAAAGTTGGGGCTAAAAAAAACGACATCAGGCCAAATACTAGCATTAGATATTTGGCAAGATATTGTAGAACACTTTATCAGTTATATTTTATTGTTATTAGTTGTAGTGTCGGCATTTTCAGTTGTTTATTACACACATATGAATAGGCATACAACGAGTGAATTAGAGCAGTTATATACGCAAAGAGATGAATTAGATATTGAATGGCGTAATTTATTACTAGAGCAAAATAGTTTAGCAGAGCATAGCGCTATTGAGAGTAGAGCAAATAAAATGTTGAATATGAAGCGAGCTGATGCCGATTCAGAAATAATAGTCACCTTAAAGTAATCCTTTTGTCGGTTGGGCTTTAGTCCGAAAGAAAATAACCATTAAGCACGTTAGTGAAATGAATAAAAAAGCAAATAATCGCAGTAGTCAACCTACAACAACCGCATGGCGTTATTACGTTGTGATAGGCATTGTTGTCTTGATTTATAGCGGGTTATTAGCGCGTAGTGCTTATATTCAAGTCATTGAACCCGACATGTTAAAAAAGCAGGGTGATATGCGCTCTATGCGTGTTGCTGCTAATACGGTACAACGAGGCAGCATTGTTGATAGAAATGGTGATAAGTTAGCGATTAGTGTACCGGTAGAAACGGTTTGGGCTGATCCTAAAATCATTATGGATAAGAATGCTTTGTCAATGAAGGAGCATTGGCAAGCCCTTGCCGATGTTTTAGGACAAGATGTTAAGCAACTTACTTCACGTGTTGTTGGTAGTCCCAGTAAACGTTTTGTTTATTTAGAGCGAAAAATCTCTCCTGCAATGGCTAAATATATTCGTGAATTGAAAATACCAGGTATTTATTTACGTAAAGAATCTAAACGTTTTTATCCTACAGGTGAAATTAGCGCGCATATAGTCGGCTTTACTAATATTGATGATAAAGGTATTGAAGGTATCGAGCGTGTATATGATGAAATTTTAACGGGTAAAGGTGGCAATAAACGCTTTAGAAAAGATGCTTCAGGACGAAAAATTGAAATACTGTCAGTAGAAAAATCACAAGCAGCCCAAAATGTGAAATTAACTATTGATCAACGCATTCAAGCGATAGCTTATAAAGAATTAAAGGGTGCAGTACAGGCATTTAAGGCGACTTCAGGCTCCGTAGTTGTTATTGATATTCATACGGGGGAAATACTAGCGCTGACCAATAGCCCTTCATATAACCCAAATAATCGTAGTAATACGGCAATTCATCGCTTTAGAAATCGTGCAATAACCGATGTATATGAGCCTGGCTCTACCATGAAGCCATTAACAGTGTTAACCGCATTAGAGTTTGGCTCTGCAGATAGTGAAACTATTATAGATACTAGCCCTGGGTGGATGCGTTTAGGTGGCAGGCGTGTCAATGATCCTATTAATAGAGGAAAGCTTTCGGTTGAAGATATTTTAGTTACTTCATCAAATATGGGCACGACTAAGTTAGCTCTTTCTGTGCCTAAAAATTTCTTATTAGATAAGTTTTTTGATGCCGGGTTTGCCGATAGTACAGGTACAGATTTAGTGGGTGAAAGCTCAGGTATGATGCACGATAGACAACGTTGGTCGAAGTTTGAATTGGCAACACTATCTTGGGGTTATGGCTTGGCAATCACACCATTACAATTAGCTCGATTTTATGCAACATTAGCCAATGGCGGTATCAAGCGAGAGTTATCACTTGTTAAAAGAGATAATCCGTCAAAAGGTGAACGTGTTTTTTCTGAAAAAAACTCATTAGCCGTGACTAAGATGCTTGAAAAGGTCGTTAATAAGCATGTACAGAAAGCAAAAGTTGAGGGGTATCGTGTCGGTGGCAAAACAGGTACTTCATTTAAAGCGGTTGCTGGTGGGTATGGTAATGATTATGTTGGATTATTTGCGGGCGTTGCTCCGATTAGTAATCCACAAATAGTTGTTGTTGTGGTGATTAATGATCCAGGTGGTGATTTATATCACGGTGGTGAAGTAGCTGCACCTGTATTTTCACGTGTAATGCAAGGTGCATTACGCATTTTAAATGTTGCCCCAGATGCAGATGACAAATTAGCGTTAAGGCATGGTGCTATAGCAGCAGAAGCTAAGCCAAATATTTTGTATAGGGAGGCTAATGATGTCTAATTTATCAACCAATAAGCCTTCAACTGCTTTTATCAAACAAGTATTACAAGACTTTTATATTGTTTTACCTTCACAGTTAAATTTTGACGATGAACAGGGTCATTTAACAAATGATAGCCGCATGATAAGTCGTGGTGATATTTTTTGCGCCATTATTGGTTATGCTCAAGACGGTCGTCAATATATTGATCAAGCTATTGAACGTGGTGCCAAGCTAGTTTTATCGGAATGTGAAACTGAAGAAGAACACGGTAATAGTTATTTTAATGAAAAAACCAATGAGCAAGTAGCGATTATTAGCTTTTATCAGCTAAATAAAAAGCTCTTTGCCTTAGCTAGTGCTTACTATCAGTCACCTGAAAAAAATATGACTATGATTGGTATTACCGGTACGAATGGTAAAACTAGTATTAGTCAACTGTTAGGGCAAGCGCTAACCAATAGTCACAAATCTTGTGCTGTTATAGGTACAAATGGCGCCGGCATGGTTGATAATTTAGAAATACTAGATAACACCACACCTAGTGCTACAGATTTAATGCAATTATTTTTCCGTTTTAGTCACAATGAAATCGGCCAAAAAAAGCTAAATGATGAGCGCATTACCCATATTGCTATGGAAGTTTCCTCTCATGCGCTTGAACAAGGCAGAGTAACCGGAAGTACCTTTGATATAGCTATTTTTACCAATTTAAGCCGTGACCATTTAGATTATCATGGCACTATGGCTGATTACGCCGCTGCTAAAAGACAGCTATTTACCCCAAACGGAAAACAAATTGCAGTATTAAATGGAGATGATAAGCAAGCGCAGCATTGGCTAGCTAATTGGCCTTCGAGTGAAAACTTATCATTTTATAGTACTTGGCTATATGGACGCAGTGAAAATATACGTCAACACGCAAAGTTTGTGACTTGTCAAAATATTAAACACCATCATCAAGGTGTCGATTTTACTTTGTGTACACACCTTGGCGATATTGACATACATAGCCCGTTACTAGGTGACTTCAATATTGACAATTTACTCGCCGTGATTGCTGTGATGTTAATTGAAGGCGTGTCGTTAACTGCTATAGCAGCACAAGTTAAAGTATTGCAACCTATCTCTGGAAGGATGGAGGCTTTTTCATCTACTTATACTCCATCACCTACTGCTGTGGTTGATTATGCACATACGCCGGATGCATTAGAGAAAGCTTTATTAGCATGTCGACAGCATTGTGAGGGCAATTTATTCGTTGTTTTCGGCTGTGGTGGTGATCGAGATAAAGGTAAGCGACCACTAATGGCGAAAGCCGCGCAAACATATGCTGACCAGTTAGTTGTTACTAATGATAACCCGCGTACTGAACAACCAATGGACATTATTGAAGATGTACTTGCGGGACTTAATGAACAGTGCAAAGTACAGGTAATTGTTGATAGAAAAAAAGCGGTGTTAACAACATTAGCAAAAGCACAGGCAAATGATGTAGTGCTATTAGCGGGTAAAGGTCATGAAGATTACATTATTTTAGGGTACGAAAAAATTGATTATAACGAACGCGACATTGTGAAAACCTTTTTTGAAAACTATCACCTAACAGACTCTTCTTTCGTCGGTGAATTACAATGATCAGCATAGCATTATCTACATTTTCAACTGCAATGAATGGCGATTTAGTTTGCGATGATTCGATGAAAACGTTTGAAATTAATAATGTTGTGACCGATTCTCGAGAATTTAAATTACAGCAGACTGCCGAAAAGCAGAGCGCATTTTTAGCACTCAAAGGACCAAATTTCGATGGTCACCTTTTTGCACAGCAAGTCATTGACGATGGCTGCCAAGTTGTAGTGGTAGATCACAAGATTGAGAATATTGATAGCAATAAAGTAGCTCAAATTATTGTTGATGATACACGTATCGCCCTTGGAAAAATTGGTGCTTATGTTAAGCAACAAGTGGCACCAAAAACTATTGGCATAACAGGCAGTAGTGGTAAAACGACAGTAAAAGAAATGATTGCGGCCATTTTATCTCGTTTAGGTAATGTTTTAGCAACGAATGGCAATTTCAACAATGATATTGGTGTACCACTGACTTTACTGCGTTTAGAAGATAAACATGCGTTTGCTGTTATTGAAATGGGTGCTAATCACATAGGTGAAATCGCCTATACCACAGAATTAGTCAAGCCTGATGTCGCTATGATTAACAACATTGCTGCTGCCCACTTAGAAGGTTTTGGTGATTTGTGTGGTGTTGCTCGTGCTAAAGGTGAGATTTTTTCAGGTTTACCTAGTAACGGTGTTGCGTTATATAACCACGATACTCAATACGCTGATAAATGGCTATGGCGTTTAACTGACAAACAAGTGCGCACTTTCTCATGTGCCCAAGCTAGTGATGCCAAAACAAGCTCTAATGCAGATTGTTATAGCGAAAATGTATCATTAGACGAAAATGGTTGTGCAAGTTTTGCTTTACAAAGTTCCCTTGGACAATGTGTTATTAAGTTACCTATTCCTGGTAAACATAATGTGTGTAATGCCGTAGCCGCTGCTGCAGTCGCTATTGAATGCGGTGCAACATTAAAAGATATTCAACTTGGTTTGGCTGACATGGCCCCAGTGAAAGGGCGTTTAAATGTCCATCATTTAGCAGAAACAAAAGTTAGTAACGAAATCAGACTGATTGATGACACATATAATGCCAATGTTGATTCGATTAAGGCAGCGGTGGCTTTACTTGCAAGTTATTCAGGAAAAAGAATTTTGGTGTTAGGTGATATGGGTGAGTTAGGCAGTGATGCCAGCCTATATCATCAAGAAATTGGCACATACGCTAAAGATCTAGGTATTGATGCTTTACTAACACTCGGTACCTTAAGTCAAAATACGAAAGAAGCTTTTGCTTTAAATAATAATGCCATAAGTGAACATTTTGAGAATAAAGATACGCTTAAAGCCTATTTAGCGAATCTATTAGTAAATGAAAATAATACAGGACAAAAAAACAAAGTATTAGTCAAAGGCTCACGCAGTGCCCATATGGAAAATGTTGTTGAAGATATTCTTAACTGGCATGCAAAGCAACAACAACAAGATCAGGTTTTAAATGAAAGTACACTTAGCTCACACAAAAAGGATAATGCTTAATGTTACATTGGTTAGCGGAATATTTAACTCAGTATTATAGTGTGTTTCATGTTTTTTCATATTTAACATTTCGTGCCATTATTAGCACGTTAACTGCGTTATTTATTTCCTTATATTTTGGTCCAAAATTGATCCGCTATTTGCAAAAAATGCAAATAGGTCAAACTGTTCGTGATGATGGCCCTGAAAGTCACCTATCAAAATCCGGCACGCCAACAATGGGGGGAATACTGATTCTCGCTGCTATTGTGGTGAGTATTTTATTGTGGGCAAACCTGAGCAACATTTATGTTTGGGTTGTTTTGTTTGTGGTCGTAAGCTTTGGCATCATTGGTTTTGTTGATGATTATCGTAAAGTTGTTCGTAAAGATTCTAATGGGTTAATTGCCAAGTGGAAGTATTTTTGGCAGACCGTTGCAGGGTTAATAACAGCAATATTTTTATATCAAATATCCCACCCGGACCAAACCTTTTTACTGATCCCCTTCATTAAAGATGTCATGCCTCAATTAGGCATCTTTTATATTGTAATGACCTATTTCGTTATTGTCGGAACCAGTAATGCCGTTAATTTGACTGATGGATTAGATGGGTTAGCGATAGTACCCACCATTATGGTTGCGGGGGCTTTTGCTTTTTTCGCTTACGTTACGGGTAACGTAAATTTTGCTGGTTATTTGAATATTCCTTATATAGCGATGACCTCTGAGCTCGTTATCGTTTGTACCGCTATTGTCGGTGCAGGACTAGGATTTTTATGGTTTAACACCTATCCAGCACAAGTATTTATGGGAGACGTTGGTTCTTTAGCACTCGGTGCTGCGTTAGGGGTAATCGCCGTATTAGTTAGACAAGAATTAGTATTATTCATTATGGGTGGTGTGTTTGTTATGGAAACTGTCTCTGTAATCTTACAGGTCGGTTCATATAAAATGCGCGGACAGCGAATATTTCGTATGGCGCCTATTCACCATCATTACGAACTGAAAGGATGGCCAGAGCCTAGAGTTATTGTACGCTTCTGGATTATTTCATTTATTTTAGTGTTGGTTGGTTTAGCTACCCTAAAATTAAGATAACTAACGTGTGATAAAAAACTAAATATATTTAAACATAAACATAAACATAAACATAAACAGAGATAGAAAATGACATCGTTATCAGATTTAAAACATAAACAAATATTAGTACTGGGTGCTGGCATCACAGGGTTATCCTGTGCTCGCTACCTTAGTGCGCTAGATTTGTGTTTTGCTGTTAATGACTCACGTGTAAATCCTTTTACGTCAAACTATAACGAGCAAGAATTCTCGAAAGACTTTCCTACTGCCAGTTTACATTTAGGAAAGTGGCATCAGGAATTAATTGCCAAGGCAGATATTATTTTAATCAGTCCAGGCATTAATAGTGAACTGGATGAAATTAAATTACACATCAATACTCATTGCCAAGTAATGGGTGATGTTGAGTTATTTTGTCAACTCAATCAAGAACGCATTAAACCTATTGATATTTTGGCATTAACCGGCTCTAACGGTAAATCAACCGTAGTTTCTCTACTGGCCTATTTAGCTAAGTGTTTGGGGGTTAAGGCGCAACTTGGTGGAAATATTGGTCAGCCAGTATTAGATATATTTACTGATGAAATAGTGAATACTCATACTTCAACAAACAACGATTTACCTGAATTTTTAATTTTAGAGCTATCAAGTTTCCAACTGGAAACGCTTACCAGTATGCAAGCCATTGCCACGAGTGTTTTAAACGTTAGTGATGATCACCTCGATCGACATCAAACAATGGAAAATTACATAAAAATTAAGCAAAGCATCTATCATCAGGGCAAGGTAGCGATTATTAATCGTGATGATGCAGCAACGAATACACCTAATCCATCACAAGCAACAATTTCAATTGGTAGTGATGATCCGGCTGAAAATGAGTTTGGGGTTACTGTTGAAAACAACAAAGCCTACTTAGCTTTTGGCACGCAAAATTTGATTGCATTAGAAGAACTTCCTTTAGCTGGAATGCATAATGCACTCAATTATTTAACCGCGTTAGCCTTTGGTTACTGTGCAGGTTGGTCATTGACTAAGCTCGTTGATAATTTAGCTGGTTTTACTGGTTTAGCACATCGATGCCAACGCATTAAGACTCAAGACAGGATCACGTGGATAAATGACTCTAAAGCGACAAATATTGGCGCTACACTTGCGGCTATTAATGGTTTAGCACAAACGTTGACTTCAGAAGGTAATACGAAGCCGCGCTTGATTCTTATTGCTGGTGGCGATGGTAAAGGTGCTGATTTCACACCTTTATCTGCACCTTTTTCACAATATGTTAGCCAAGTTATTACCTTAGGCAAAGATGGCGATAGTATTGCTAACATAGTTGTTAATCAAGCCAACGTCAGTAAAGTTAAAAGTTTGCATGAAGCGGTACAAGTCGCTAAAGCACACGCCCAAGCTGGCGATGTTGTCTTACTTTCGCCTGCTTGTGCAAGTTTAGATATGTTTAAGAGTTTTGTTGATCGTGGTGAGCAGTTCATGGCAGCTGTTACGCTACTGACAGAGGAGAGCTTATGAAAGACTCCTCAATAAACATAGAGAATACTGAGCAAACAGCTAGATTTCCTATGCTGTCGGATGTTACTGCTAGCATTAGTAAGAGTGTTATTAACGTTTTTAATAGTGAGTCTACGCCACAGCAAGGTATGGTTTTTGACCGCAGTTTTGTTGTTATAGCACTCTTGATGTACATGATCGGCTTAATCATGGTAGCAAGTTCATCAATGCTAGTAGCAGAGCGATTATTTAATAATCCTTTTCATTTTGTAATTCGTCATAGTATTTATATTGTACTGAGCTTAGGTATTGCAGGTGTTGCCTTACAAATACCGATGGCGTGGTGGCAAAAAAATAGTAGTTATTTATTGATGCTTGGCATTGTGCTGTTAGTTGCCGTGTTGCTGGTTGGTCGCTCTGTTAATGGTTCAACACGCTGGATTGCACTAGGCCCTATAACACTACAAGCGGCAGAGCCGGCTAAACTTTTTTTCTTTTGCTATTTAGCCGCCTATTTAGTCCGTCGTCGCGATCAAGTAATGGAAGACTGGAAAGGCTTTGCTAAGCCATTGGTTGTTTTTGGAGTATTGGCAGGCTTAATATTAAGACAACCTGACTTAGGCACCATTATTGTTATGTTTGTCACTACTTTTGGCTTGTTATTTTTAGCTGGCGCAAAGCTTTGGCAGTTCGTTAGCTTAGCTTCAGTTGGATTATTGTTATTATCATTATTAGCGATATTTGAACCTTATCGCTGGCGTCGTATTACAAGTTTCTTAGATCCTTGGCAAGATCCTTTTGGTAGCGGTTATCAATTAACGCAATCATTAATGGCTTATGGACGAGGTGAAATTTTTGGACAAGGCTTAGGCAATAGTATTCAAAAATTAGAATATTTACCTGAAGCTCATACCGACTTTGTTATGGCTGTTTTAGCAGAAGAGTTTGGCTTTTTCGGCGTTACCGTTATTTTACTCCTTAGTATGACACTAGTATGTAAAGCGCTTATTTTAGGTAAGAAAGCTTTAGTTAAAGAGAAATTTTTTGAAGCATTTTTTGCCTATGCAATTGGTATTTGGATCTGCTTTCAGGCCGCGGTAAATGTTGGTGCGAGTGCCGGTATAGTTCCTACTAAAGGATTAACGATGCCGTTGATTAGCTATGGTGGTAGCTCGATGATTATCATGACCCTTGCTGTTGTTATTTTAATTCGTATCGATCATGAGCTGAGAATGCAGAGTATTCAAGCGACGTCATCAAAAAGAAAAACTAAAAACCTAGGAGGCAATGATGAAAGCTAACGTGTCTTCTAGTGTTAAGCAAACACCTACCTTGTTAGTGATGGCAGGCGGAACAGGTGGGCATATATTTCCTGGACTTGCAGTTGCCGAAAAATTAAAAAGTGAAGGCTGGAATATTCATTGGTTAGGAACTCCTGATCGTATGGAAGCGCAAATAGTACCTGCGAGTGGATTTGAAATTTCATTTATTACTATTAGTGGTTTACGCAATAAAAATGCTGTTGCTTGGTTGAAGCTACCATTTAAATTAATTAACTCTTTATTACAGGCCTTACGTGTAATTAGAAAAGTAAAGCCTGATGTCGTTTTAGGTATGGGGGGGTATGCTAGCGCTCCAGGTGGTTTAGCTGCGTGGTTAATGAATAAGCCGTTAGTGGTACATGAGCAAAATGCAGCAGCTGGATTAACAAATCGCTTATTAGCACGAATTGCTACCAAAATTTGCTGTGCTTTTCCTAACGCTTTTAAAAAAGGTATTGCTGCACAAGTCGTTGGTAATCCATTAAGAGCAAGTATTGGCAAGAACACCAGTAAAATTGAAAATGAGAAAATAACTAAAACTAGTCATAATATCTTAGTTGTCGGTGGCAGTTTAGGTGCCCAAGTATTAAATGAAATTGTACCAATAAGTTTTGAAAAATTAGTTAATAATCGTGACGAAAATAGCGATAAAAACAATGTGAAAGATGATATTCACAATGAGGCATTATTGCCTTTTAATATCTGGCATCAAACAGGTAAAGGAAAACAAGACAAGGTTATTAAGAGCTACAGTCAGCAGTATTTAACTGATGGCAAGGTAAAGGTAACTGAGTTTATTGATGATATTGCTAGCGCTTACCAATGGGCAGATATTGTGATCTGCCGAGCGGGAGCCTTAACCGTATCTGAACTAGCGATGGCTGCAAAGCCTGCGATTCTTGTGCCATTACCTCATGCTGTTGATGATCATCAAACCAAAAACGCTCAATACTTAGTGTCTCGTGATGCAGGAATTTTGATTAAGCAAAATGAATTAACACATGAGTCGTTAACTAAACAATTGAATGAGCTATTTAGTGATCCGCAAATTTTAAAGCAAATGGCAGAATCAGCCTTTGCAGCTGCGGATGCCGATGCAACGAATAAAGTTGCGAGTATTTGTCAACAACTCGCAGCTGCTTAGAACAGAATATGAGTAATTATATGAGCCCAAAAGTAATGAGTAAGAATAAGATGAATGTACCCGAAATGCGCCGAGTTAAACGTATCCACTTTGTTGGCATTGGCGGTGCAGGTATGGGCGGTATTGCTGAAGTACTATTAAATGAAGGGTATCAAATATCAGGCTCTGATATTGGCGAAAATCAAGTAGTAAAACGTTTACTTGGACTTGGGGCAACTATTACTATTGGCCATGCAAGTAAAAATGTTGAAGAGGCAAGTGTGATTGTTGTTTCAACTGCAATAGATCAGAACAACCCTGAGTTACTTGCTGCTAAAGCGCTACGTATTCCGGTTGTTCGCCGCGCAGAAATGCTCGCTGAGCTTATGCGTTTTCGACATGGTATTGCTATTGCTGGTACGCATGGGAAAACTACTACAACAAGCTTAATTGCCAGTATTTTTGCTCAAGGGCAGTTAGATCCTACGTTTGTTATTGGTGGCTTGCTTAATAGTGCAGGTACTAATGCTCGTTTAGGTAGTAGCCGATACTTAGTTGCTGAAGCCGATGAAAGTGATGCGTCATTTTTACACTTACAACCTATGGTTTCAGTGATTACTAATATTGATGCTGATCATATGGAAACCTATCAAGGTGATTTTGAAAAATTAAAAGATACCTACATTGAATTTTTACATAACTTACCATTTTATGGCCTAGCAGTAGTTTGTATTGATAACCCTGTTGTGCGTGAGTTATTGCCACGCATTAGTCGTCAAGTTATCACTTATGGTTTTTCTGAAGATGCAGATATTCGTGCCGCAAATTATCAACAAGACGGTAGCGTTAGTTACTTTACGGTTGAGATAGATGGTCAACCTCCGCTTGATATGAGTGTTAATTTACCTGGTCAGCATAATGTATTAAATGCACTTGCAGGTGTTGCTGTTGCGAAAGATGAAGGTATTGATGATGAATCTATTTGTAAGGCGCTAACAGAGTTTGCCGGCATAGGACGTCGTTTTGAACAACTGGCAAACTTAACAACACCAGCAGGAAATATGGTGCTTGTTGATGATTATGGCCATCATCCAAGCGAAGTTAAAGCAACCATATTAGCAATGAGAACAGGTTGGCCACATAAACGTTTAGTCATGATTTTTCAGCCACATCGTTACTCAAGAACACGTGATTTATACGAGGACTTCGTTGAAGTTTTATCAGAAGTCGACTGTTTATTTTTACTTGATGTTTATGCTGCCGGCGAAACTCCTGTCGCCACAGCAGACAGTAAAAGTTTAGCACGCTCTATTCGTCAACGTGGCCAAATTGAACCGGTTTATGTAAGTGATGTTGACATGCTTCCTGAGTTATTACTAGCGCAGTTAAAAGATGACGACATGGTAATCACTCAGGGTGCAGGTAGTATTGGCACAGTTGCAAGAGACTTATCAAATAACCCTTTGTTAGTGAAAGAAGAGACAAAGTAAATGAATACTGTAGCCGTGAAAGAATCGATCAAAAAAGATGTCATTGCTGTACTCTATGGCGGTAATTCGGCAGAACGAGAAGTTTCTCTTAAATCAGGAGAAGCTGTTGCTCAAGGGTTAAAAAAAGCGGGTTTTAATGTGGTATTAATTGATACCAAATATACCTTGTTAACAGAGTTAGTCACGCAGAATATTAAGCGAGTATTTATCGCTTTACACGGTCGAGGCGGAGAAGATGGCTGCTTACAAGGAGCATTAGAGTACTTAGGTATCGCTTATACAGGATCGAATGTTTTAGGGTCTGCTTTATCAATGGATAAAGTTCGCAGTAAACAAATATTTAAAGCGTACAACATACCAACAGCACCTTTTGCCGTTGTTACTAAGTCAGACTTTACATCACTTGATGTTGAGCAACAGCTTGAAGACTTAGGTGGGAAAGTTATGGTAAAACCCGCTCATGAAGGCTCAAGTATTGGGATGGCTATGGCTGATTCGCCAGAAAAATTACATAGCGCATTAATCGAAGCCTTTAGTTTTGACGGTGACGTATTGTTAGAAGCGTGGATTGATGGGCCTGAGTATACCGTGGCGATTTTAGGTGATGAAGCGTTACCTGCAATTCATATGGAAACACCAAGAGAGTTCTATGATTACGAAGCTAAATATCAATCTAACAGCACGCAATATCATTGTCCATGTGGGTTACCTGAAGACGAAGAAGAAAAAATAAAAGCTTTATCATTACAAGCATTTAAATCAACAGGGGCTAGTGGTTGGGGGCGTGTTGATTTAATGAAAGACAGTACAGGAAACTGGCAAATATTAGAAGTAAATACAGTACCAGGTATGACAGAGACTTCGTTAGTACCTAAAGCAGCGAAAGTGCATGGTATAGGCTTTAGTGATTTAGTCGAACGTATTGTAAATATAAGCTTGTAAACACAATAGGTAAATAGGTAATTAAATGAACCATAAGCAATTAACATCACAGAACCAAGAAGCTATCGCCTTTGGCGTGGGCTTGGCGTTTTTCGTGTGTGTGCTTATTGGCTTGATCAGTTTAGGTTGGTGGTTATCAGAAGTATTTATTGAACGAGAACGCTCTCCAGTAAACTCAATCGTTATTACTGGAGAAATGCCATACACCCAACGAGCAGAAGTGTTAGGAGCTATGAGTAATATTGATTTAGGAAATTTTTTCCAAGTTGATGTTAATGAAATTCAATTTCAAGTTTCTAAACTACCTTGGGTTTATTCAGTGGCAGTAAGAAAACAATGGCCAAATGAAGTGAAAATATATGTTGTTGATCAAACACCTATTGCGTTATGGAATGGTGATTTTATATTGAATAAATTTGGTAAAGCGTTTCAAGCCGAACAAGAAGTCATTAATAAAGTGTTACCTCATTTTTTTGGCCCTGAAGGAAGTGAGCTAATAGCATTAAAGAACTTTAACAATTTAAACGACTTATTAGAGTATAGAGACTTAGCGATTGATGAATTAATACTTGGTGAGCGCTTTTCATGGCAACTTACATTAAACAACGGTATTAGGTTAAACCTAGGTCGTGAAGAAAGAGTAAAGCGTGTGCAAAGATTTATGGATGTATATCCATTAATCAATGCTCACTTACTTGAGCAAAATAAAAGTAAAAAACAGTTAAAACAAGCGGTTGATTATATCGATTTACGTTATGATACCGGGCTAGCTGTTGGTTGGAAGGAAAATAAAGATTTGTCATCTAGCCTTAGTGCCGAAAAACAACCAAAAACAAGCCAAATCGGTATGCTTAAAAAGAATATGTTCCAAAGGTCTATGGTTCCAATTTATAAGTTTAAAAATGATTTATTTAGCCGTAATAAGCTACACACAGAAGAGTTGACCCTGAATGTCTAAAATTACAGAAAGAAATTTAGTTGTTGGACTAGATATCGGCACATCTAAAATATCCGTCGCGGTTGGCGAAATTACTCCGGACAATCAATTAAGTATTGTTGGTGTCGGTAATCAACCTGCGCGTGGTATGGATAAAGGCGGTGTTAACGACTTGAATTTAGTCATTCAGTCGATTCAAAGAGCCATTAATGAAGCTGAATTGATGGCAGACTGCCAAATTAGCTCTATTTATTTAGGCATATCCGGTAAACATATTAGTTGTCAAAATGAAAATGGCATGGTGCCAATTAATGACAAAGAGGTCGTTCAAGAAGATGTCGATAATGTCATTCATACCGCTCGCAGTGTACCAATTTCAGCAGAACGTCGCATGCTACATGTTCTGCCTCAAGAATACAGTATAGATTGTCAGGATGGGATTAAAAGCCCTATTGGTATGTCTGGTGTGAGAATGGAAGCCAAAGTACATATTGTTACTTGTGCGAACGATATGGCTAAAAATTTAGTTAAATGTGTAGAACGCTGCAATTTAACTGCTGAACAACTGATATTTTCAGCATTAGCTTCTAGTTACTCAATACTAACCGATGACGAAAAAGAGTTAGGTATCTGCGTTGTTGATATTGGCGCAGGCACAATGGATATATCAATATTCACCGGTGGTGCATTACGCCATACGGCGGTAATTCCTGTTGCAGGAAATCAAGTCACTAGTGATATTGCTAAAATATTTAGAACACCATTAAGTCATGCAGAAGACATTAAAGTGCAATATGCCTGCGCGTTAAGACACTTAGTTAGTATGGAAGAGAGTATTGATGTACCTAGCGTAGGTGGGCGTCCAGCACGTACTATGTCTCGTCATACATTGTCGGAAGTTGTAGAGCCAAGGTATCAAGAATTATTTGAACTTATTCAAGATGAAGTACGAGAAGCGGGCCTAGAAGACCAAATCGCAGCTGGTTATGTCTTAACTGGTGGTACATCAAAAATGGAAGGTGTAGAAGAGTTTGCCGAGGAAGTTTTTCAAATGCCAGTACGTATTGCTTCACCAATAGCAGTTCAGGGGTTGAAAGAGTATGTAGATGACCCAACTTATGCCACAGTCGTAGGTTTACTGCATTATGGTATGAAAGCTCATGAATCGGGTTTAAAGGAAAATAATAAATCAGAAGGTGTGACTGGTGCATGGTCACGTTTTTGTTCATGGTTTAAAGGCGAGTTTTAAGTAAATTTAACGCACGTCTAAACGGAAGTTGTTTTGTAAGTCAGAATTTTTCTGACAAATTTAGAAGAAAACGGAGAGAGAAAAATGTTTGAATTAATGGAAGATCATAATGAAGAAGCGGTGATTAAAGTCATCGGAGTTGGCGGTGGTGGTGGTAATGCTGTAGAACATATGGTTTGCCAAACTATCGAAGGCGTTGAATTTATTACTGCGAATACTGATTCGCAAGCACTACGTAATTCATCTGCCGACGTCACCTTACAATTAGGTAATGATGTCACCAAAGGTTTAGGCGCAGGCGCTAATCCTAATATTGGTCGACAAGCAGCCGAAGAAGATCGTGAAACAATCATGGAAACCTTAAAAGGTGCTGACATGATCTTTATCGCCGCAGGTATGGGCGGTGGTACGGGTACTGGTGCTGCACCAGTTGTTGCTGAAATTGCTAAAGAAATGGGTATATTAACGGTTGCAGTTGTAACTAAACCTTTCCCATTTGAAGGTAAGAAACGTATGAACTATGCTGATCAAGGTATAGAAGCATTATCTAAAAGTGTTGATTCACTTATCACCATTCCTAATGAAAAATTATTAAAAGTATTAGGCCCTGGAACAAGTTTATTAGACGCTTTCAAAGCTGCAAATAATGTTTTATTAGGTGCGGTACAAGGTATTGCTGAGCTTATCACTCGCCCAGGTTTAATTAACGTTGATTTTGCAGATGTACGTACAGTAATGTCAGAAATGGGAACCGCTATGATGGGTTCTGGTATTGCGTCAGGTGAAGATAGAGCAGAAGAAGCAGCTGAAGCCGCTATTTCAAGCCCGTTACTTGAAGATGTTGATTTAGCAGGTGCTCGCGGTATTCTAGTTAACATTACTGCTGGTATGGATATCAGTATTGATGAATTTGAAACTGTTGGTAATGCAGTGAAAGCTTTTGCTAGCGAAAATGCTACGGTTGTTGTTGGTGCTGTAATTGACCCTGATATGACAGAAGAATTACGTGTTACCGTTGTTGCTACAGGTATCGGTGCAGAGGTTAAGCCAGATATCACTTTAGTGAATCCGACTCCTATGGTTGAGCAAAGAGTTGTTGGCTCTGATTATGCGCCATCAGCAGCGCCACAAGCAGAAGTCGCAGCTGAAACAATTGCCATGACTGATAGTAATGCACAAAAAGTAGCACATGCAGATTTAGATAATTATCTGGATATACCAGCATTTTTGCGTAAACAGGCTGACTAGTATTACAACACTATACTATTAATTTACTGATAATCACGCAAATAACTACATGAATATAGAGAGTTATTTGTTGGTAATTAATGTAAAAAAGTGAAGTGAATTACAATGTCAAAATGCATGTGTAAATAACGAATAATCAATGATTTTTGAATTTATTGCTTTTTTTTGTTATATTATGTGCCCGCCGAATTAGGTGAGTACTCTGTGTTGTTGCTCTTTAGCAAGTTATCTTAATAAGAGATTTTTAATAAGACTCTATTATAAGATGCTGCGTTAGTGCATAGGCAAATTAATGCGCAAGCAATACATAAGCGAAAATAGCAAAATCGAGGCTAATATGATTAAGCAACGTACATTAAAAGCAAGCGTTTCAACCGTAGGTGTTGGATTACATAAAGGTGAAAAGGTACAGGTTACTCTCCGTCCTGCTCCCGCTAACACCGGTATTGTATTCCGACGTGTTGATCTCGACCCTGTGGTTGATATAAAAGCAACGCCTGACGCCGTTGGTGAAACAACTTTATGTACTTGCTTAGTTAACGAGCAACAAGTTAAAGTATCTACTGTTGAGCATTTATTGTCAGCAGTTGCTGGATTAGGTATTGATAACTTAATTATTGATGTTGATGCACCTGAAATTCCAATTATGGATGGCAGTGCATTACCTTTCGTTTATTTAATTCAATCAGTTGGTATTGAAACGCAAAATGCGGCCAAGCGATTTCTTCGAATCAAAAAAGCGATACGTGTTGAAGAAGGTGATAAGTGGGCTGAATTACTCCCTTATGAAGGTTTTAAAGTAAATTTTGCCATTGAATTTAATCATCCTGTTATTGCAAATACTTGTCAGACGATGAGTATGGATTTTTCAAGCTGTTCTTTTATCAAAGAAATTAGTCGTGCTCGTACGTTTGGCTTTATGAAAGATATTGAGTTTCTCCGCTCTCATAATCTTGCATTAGGTGGTAGTTTAGAAAATGCTATTGTACTTGATGAATATCGTATGCTAAATAAAAATGAATTACGTTATGATGATGAGTTTGTAAAACATAAAATACTTGATGCAATTGGTGACCTTTACATGGGAAGTGCCAGTATCTTAGGTGAGCTAAATGCATTTAAATCAGGTCATGGTTTAAATAATATGTTACTTAAAGAAGTTTTTAAGCAAGAAGATGCTTGGGAATGGGTAACTTATGAAGATGATAAGTTAAGCTCTCCAATAGAATATCAAGAGGTTAATGCAACTGCTTTTTAAGAGGTTAATGCAACTGCTTTTTAAGAGGTTAATGCAACTGCTTTTTAGTATTAACCTAAAGAGAACATCATAAGTATTATAAAGAAACCGAGCATTGCCTCGGTTTTTTATTGCTTGTTATTCTATCGTCAAAGCATTCTTAATTAGACTATATTTCTATTATGATGAAATCCCATATATTGAATAAATAAATCATGTATCCACGATTTAGGTTATTTATTATTCATAACATTAGCTGCTAGCCTTTCTAAGGTTTCTTTGAGTCCTTTAGGTGCATTTTTAGCAATTCTTAATAAGTTTTCAGCTGTGGTGGTCGACATCGATTGCACCGATCCTTTTTTTTCAGAAAAAGAGCGATTTTTTATTGAGTTAGTTTGAATTGAATTGCTTTCAAGCGTATTCTGTTGATAAGTACTTTGATTCGGTATTTGTCGATGGCCTTGAGGATTCACTTTAATTTCTATGTGTGAAAACTTTCCTTGAGTTTGTATCATCAATTGATTACAAATAGTATTACGTTCAAATTGTAATCTTTGCCCCCAAACAGGTGATTTAACTTCAATAATTAATGTTGTATGTACAAAATTAGCAATGTTGAACGCATCTTCTGGCAGGTCAGGGCATATTTGGCGTACAATATCCGACAATAAGCTCAAAGAGTTGGTTTTTGATTGAATTTGTGCCAAAGTGCCTGTCGTCGAATTAAATAGCGTTGACATATCTTTAGGGGCTTTTGGTCTTCGTGCCATAGTTTTACCGTAAATAATTAATCTACTTTAATGATTAATTAAGCTTTAAAGTTAAATGTAAGTGATAAAGTATTAAGAAACATCTATGAGTCTAACACTACTATACCGTGGAAAGAATGTAAGATTTTCAATGCGCTTAAATAAGTTGCATAGGCTTTCTGCTATGTTGGCTTTTGCATTATTTTCAGGGGCAATTTTTTATTTAATATTATCTACAAGTGAGCAACCAAGTCATAACGGATACCTAACAAGCCATGATGTAATTGATAACATGTTTGGAAATTCTTCTTACAACGAAAAAAAAATAGCGCTTAAAAAACAGCAAGTAGCCGCACTAACAATAAAGTTAGCTGAAAGTGCAAACATACCTGAGCATGAATTTAATTTTGACAAGCTCCTTGCAAACGGAGCACCGTCATCAACTACCAGTGATATCAGCCAAAAATATTTTTCTCAATTGTTAGTTGAAATAACACAGTTAGAAAATTCATTAGGTCATGAAGAAAATAAGATGGAAATGCTTGAATCTTTAACTTTAGGTCACCATATAGAAAATACACGCTATTTATCTGGTCGACCTATTACAAAGGGTTGGTTATCTTCATATTATGGCGTACGTAAAGGTCCTTTTAATGGAAGAGCTACCATACACAAAGGAATTAACTTTGCTGGCAAAGAAGATGGCGATATAATCTCTACTGAATCGACTGTTGTTAGTTGGGCAGATGAAAGGCATGGTTATGGTTTGACAACACACTATGCTCACAACAAAAATATACTTGTCAATGTTGGTGGCGTAGTCACTAAAGGACAAGTAAATGCAAAAACGGGAAGTACAGGTCGCTCAACTGGACCCCATGTTCATTATGAAGTTTTGCATAACAATAAACAGATTGATACGCTAAATTTGTTTATCATAAAGCCAAGTAATAAAAAACAAGTGTAGCTAGCGCTGATATTTCGGTAAAACTACAATAATAATATTCACTCAGTGCTCCAAATGTTTTGGACGCTCAATCTCACAAAATGGTTTAATAAGATGTTTGTAAATTTGTTGACAAAAATATTTGGCAGTCGTAATGATCGACTAATCAAAAAAATGGACAAAGAAGTAAAGAAGATAAATGCGTTAGAGCCCATTCTAGAAGCATTAAGTGATGATGAATTAAAAGACAAAACAAGTGAATTTAAAGAGCGATTGTCTAAGGGCGAAACGTTAGATCAAGTTTTACCTGAAGCATTTGCTGTTGTACGTGAAGCCAGTAAACGTGTTTTTGACATGCGACATTTTGATGTGCAAATGATTGGTGGCATGGTATTAAATGATGGCAAAATTGCTGAAATGCGTACTGGTGAAGGTAAAACCTTAACAGCAACCTTACCATCTTACTTAAATGCGTTAACGGGTAATGGCGTTCATGTTATTACAGTGAATGATTATTTGGCAACGCGTGATGCTGACTGGTGTCGTCCGTTATTTGAATTTTTAGGGCTTACAGTAGGCTGTAATATTGCCGGTATGGCACCACAACAGAAGCAAGCTGCATATCAAGCTGATATAACTTATGGTACCAATAACGAATTTGGTTTTGATTACTTACGTGACAATATGGTGTTTTCACCAGAAGAGCGTACACAGAAAAAACTAAACTTTGCAATTATTGATGAGGTTGACTCAATCTTAATTGATGAAGCACGTACTCCACTTGTTATTTCAGGACAAGCAGAAGATAGCTCTGAACTATACAAAGCAATCAATATGGTAGTACCTGTACTTGAAGTACAAAATGAAGAAGACAAAGACGCAGATACTGGCCAGTCTGAAGACTTCGTTGAAGGTGATTTCACTATCGACGAAAAAGCAAAGCAGATATACCTGACCGAACGTGGCCAAATTCATATCGAAGAAATTATGGTGGAAAAAGGTTTGTTGCAAGAAGGCGACACCCTGTTTTCAGCGGCAAACATAACGCTTTTACATCATGTAATGGCAGCGCTACGTGCTCATAAATTATTCCAAAAAGATGTAGATTACATTTTAAAAGATGGTGAAATTGTCATTGTTGATGAACACACCGGTCGTACAATGGAAGGTCGTCGTTGGTCTGAAGGTTTACATCAAGCTGTTGAAGCAAAAGAAGGCGTAAAAATTCAAAACGAAAACCAAACACTTGCTTCTATCACTTTCCAAAATTTCTTTAGAATATATGAGAAATTGTCAGGCATGACGGGTACCGCAGACACTGAAGCTTTTGAATTTCAACATATTTACGGCCTAGAAACAGTTATTGTTCCAACGCATCGCCCTATGATCCGAAAAGATATGGCTGATTTAATATACTTAACTGCAGAAGAAAAGTTTGAAGCTATTCTCGAAGATATTAAAGATTGCGTTAAACGTGGCCAGCCAGTATTGGTTGGTACTATTTCTATTGAAACATCAGAATTTCTTTCAGACTTCCTTAAGAAAGAAAAAATTAAACACAAAGTACTAAATGCTAAGTTCCATGAACAAGAAGCTGAAATTGTTGCCGATGCAGGTAAAGAGTTTGCCGTAACTATTGCTACTAACATGGCTGGTCGTGGTACCGATATTGTACTTGGTGGTAATTTAAGTGCTGCAATTGCCGAGTTATCTAAAGGTAATAAAGAGCCGACAGAAGAACAAATTGCAAAAGTAAAAGAGCAATGGAAAATTGACCACGAACACGTACTTGCATTAGGTGGCTTAAAAATCATCGCTACTGAGCGTCATGAATCACGTCGTATAGATAACCAATTACGTGGTCGTTCAGGTCGTCAAGGTGATGCTGGTGCAACACGATTCTATCTTTCTATGGAAGATTCATTAATGCGAATTTTCGCCTCTGAACGTATTTCAAATATGATGCGTAAATTAGGCATGGAGCATGGTGAAGCAATTGAACATCCTTGGGTGACTCGTAGTATCGAAAATGCTCAACGTAAAGTTGAAGGCCGTAACTTCGATATGCGTAAACAGTTATTAGAATATGATGATGTTGCTAATGACCAACGTGGCGTAATTTACGAACAACGTAACGAATTACTTGATGAAGCTGATATTGGTGACGTTGTTGATAATATCAGAGGTGATGTAATCAATAGTGTTATTGACCAGCATATCCCGCGTCAATCATTAGTCGAAATGTGGAATGTTACGGGCTTAGAAGAACAGCTTAAAGGTGAATTTAATACTAATTTACCTATCTCACAGTGGATTGAAGAAGATAAAAAGTTACACGAAGAAAGCTTACGTGAGAAAATTGTTACTGAATTCGATAAGACCTACAAAGACAAAGAAGAAGTGGTTGGTGCTGAAGTACTTCGTCAATTTGAAAAAGCAGTTATGTTACAAAGCTTAGATTCACATTGGAAAGAGCATTTAGCGGCTATGGATCATCTACGTCAAGGTATTGGTTTACGTGCTCATGCACAGAAAAATCCTAAGCAAGAATATAAGCGCGAGTCATTCCAATTATTTACTGAAATGTTAGATAACTTAAAATATGACGTTGTTGGTATTCTATCAAAAGTACAAATACAGGCAGAGTCTGATGTTGAAGCGGTAGAAGAACAACATAGAAAAGCAGAAGTACCGGCTGAATTTCAGCACCAAAGTGCTGAAGGAATAGAAGAGAAGGCTGTTCCTCGTGTTGGACGTAATGAATTGTGTCCTTGTGGCTCAGGTAAGAAATACAAACAGTGTCATGGTAAATTGACTTAATGTGTATTTAGAAGATGCTTAAAACTATCCATGTTGCCGTTGGGGTGATTATATCAACCAACGAGCAACAACAGACTCAATACTTTCTTACTAAACGCCTTGCTGATGTTCATCAAGGCGGAAAGTGGGAGTTTCCTGGTGGTAAGGTAGAAAAAGATGAAAGTGTTGCACAATCGCTTTCTAGAGAGCTTAAAGAAGAAATAAATATTGATGTGTTAACTTGCCAACCATTAATAACCATTAATCACATTTACCATGAAAAAAATGGTGTTGATAAAGAAGTGTGTTTAGAGGTTTTTATTGTAGACAACTATGCAGGTGAACCAAGTGCACAAGAAGGGCAAGGTGAAGGTTGGTTTTCACTTGTTGAGCTACAGAGTTTAGATTTTCCAGAAGCGAATCAGGATATCATTTCAGCCCTGGTTGAACGTAATATTTAGCTAATGATCTCTATTTATACAGAGAATAATGTTGAGTTAATAAACATATTTTAGTTAACAGAAAACTTTAGCTAACAGACAACCTTAACAAAAGCCTAATCATTCTTGTTATTCAGGCTCTACAAAAAATTTATTATTCAATAAGAACTCATCTTCCATTGCATCAAGCATATCTTCGGTTAACGGTGTTGCTCCTGATATCGTCTGGCTGATTTTATGGTTTTCTTCAGCCCATTCACCTAAATCAATTAATTGACATCGTTTACTACAGAAAGGACGGTATTCGCTGCTTGCTTCCCAAACAACTTCTTTGGTGCAGTTCGGGCAAGGTACTTTTAAAGTCATGATGTTAAGTGTTTCGTAGAGTAATAATCGAATTATACGTTAATTGATCTTGTAGAGAAAGTTATACCCAATGGGTATTGTATCAAATAGTTATTAACAACGTGCTAATTCGAATTTAGTCGCTTGGTTTGAATACCTACGGCCATTTTGCTCACACGGCAACATGAAGCGGATAGAGTAACGGAACCTGTTGCCACTAATCGTTGGGAAATACTGAGCATCTTGTGCTAATTTAATACGTAGTAGCAATAAGCCTTCACCATTATCTTGATAAAAACCACTCTCAGTTTCAATACACTTAAAGCTGGCTCGTTGACGTATAAACCTTAATATTAATACTAAAGCACCTTTAATATTATTGAGTAGTGATAACCATTGGGTAATACTTTTATTAATAATCGCTTCGGGTTGATGAAGCCAAAAGTTTAATTGAGGTAGATCAAAACTACAGCTGCCTCCTTTTATCGCAAAGCGTTGTCTCAAGCTCGCCAATAATACATCTTCTTTTAATTGGCACCACGCTTGACTTCCTATTCTAAGTTGACTTACTAAGGCAACAGATGTCTTTAAATTGAACTCTAACGCTGTAGTATCTATATCTGGTGCTTGAGACCATACGACTAAGTTTTGCTGTAATTTTTCTAAATCTTTAACTAATTCGCCTCGAATATCACTACGATCAAGTACATCGATAATAGAAAATAATGAATTAAAAAAGACTTGATGACAGGTAAGTATATCTGAAGCAGGGCAACTCTCAACTTGCTTGAACAGTTGCTCAAGTTTTAAATAGTGACGAATACGTTCATTAAGAGGGTGTTCATATAAAATAGTTGTCATGGGAGTATTACATTATTTAAATTAAGGAATTAAATTGAGAGATTAAATTAAGATTTTAATTTATTTGGCTATAGTACCTATAGCCATTAGAAATGGCGAATTATTTGTCGTTTGTTTTTTGTTCAGTCTATATTATTATTTAATTTTTCTTTGCTGCATACGCTAAATAAGCTTGATGTAATTGAGCTACAGCACTTTCTAGGTCCTCTATTAAACAATCATCATTATTTAATAGGTCATCAGCATGTTCTTGCCTAACTTTTCGGCTAACTTGGCTCTTAATAATCGCTTTAACCTGTTTTGCTGAGTTATTGTCACGTGCTATTGTGCGTGAAATTTGGGTTGTCTCTTTTACATCGACAACCAACACGCGATCTACCAATGCAGTTAGATTATTTTCAATTAGCAAGGGGGCTACAATAATACAATAAGGGCTTAATGACACCTGTGCTTGTGTAACAATTTGTTTTCTGATTAAAGGATGTAGCAGCGCGTTTAGCCAGTGTTTATCTACTTCATTGGCAAATATTTTTTCGCGAAGCATTGCGCGATTTAATTGCCCGTCACCTTGAATGATATCACTGCCAAAATGCGCTTCAATCATAGTAAGGGCAGGACTTCCTTTTGCCACCACATCACGCGCAATAATATCTGCATCTATTATATCGATACCCAATGCAGCAAAGATATTTGTGACTGTCGTTTTACCACTACCAATGCCACCAGTAAGACCCACAATGAAATTAGACATATTTAGTTTTCTCTTAATAAAATAGGGGAGTTATTGTTAAGCTAAGTTAACTTAATTTGAGCTAAGTGTGCTAAATCTAACAATGTTAACTTATTTGAGCAATATACCAAGCCCAGATCCCGTTGCCCCACAATAATGTTATCCAACCCGAAACAGCTAAGTAAGGCCCAAAAGGAATGGCTTGTTCACGTTGATGATTTTTAAATAACATTAAGGAAATACCGACAACGGCACCAACTACCGACGCCATTAAAATAAGAAGGGGTAGTAACTGCCAGCCAATCCAGGCACCGAACAAAGCAAATAGCTTGAAATCACCATGACCCATGCCTTCTCTACCGGTTAATACTTTAAACAGCCAAAATATACTAAACAAACTCATGTAACCGACTGCCGCACCAATAACTGCATCGGTTAGTGGTACAAAAGTTCCTTGTAAGTTTACTAACAAGCCAAGCCATAACAGTGGCATCACTATTTGGTCTGGTAACAGCATGTGATCAAAATCAATTAAGGTTAAACAAATCAATCCCCATGTTAATATAAGCAGTAGCAAGGTTTCTATAGAGACACCAAACTGTATAGCTGTCACAACGCTTAGCAAGGCAGTAGCTGCTTCCACCAAAGGATAGCGTGCAGCAATACTATTTTTACATTGGCTACATTTTCCACGTAGGAACAACCAACTAATTACCGGGATATTTTCATAAAACCGTATTTTATGGTCACACTTTAGACAGGTTGAATTAGGAATAGACAAGGTAAGTGGCGCAATTTTTTTGGCTGGAATATCTTTCAATTCATCAGCTAAAAACTCACGACAATCGGTATACCACGTGTTGTGCATCATTTGGGGGAAACGGTAGACCACAACATTTAAAAAACTGCCAATGATCAATGAAAATAGTGCAACAAAAATGTAGAAAGAAAAGGGGGATTGTTGAAAAAATAATAACGTTTGCTCAAACATAAACTACTCATAACCTAAAAAATAATAAATTAACTATGGAGATCTTGTCGCAAACTACTTACGAAATGCTATGTTCTCGATAGTTAGAATACCACATTGTCGCTTGCTTCTTATACCGTCATCCTGAACTTGATTCAGGATCTAATCGATTATGTTATTAAAGCTAAGAGATCCCGTATTAAGTAACTAACGGGATGACATGTGTTTTGGTTAGCTTGCATTCTACAGTGTCCCTCTTGCTTCCCGTGTCATCATCCTGAGCTCAATAAACTAAACAATCATACCAATTTGGAATATTGGCAAATACATAGCAATAATTAAACCGCCAATAACTACCCCTAATACAGCCATAATCATTGGCTCTAATAATGCTGTTAAATTGTCAACGGCATTGTCTACTTCGGCTTCATAGACATTAGCAACTTTTGATAACATATCATCAACCGCGCCAGACTCTTCACCAATGGCAACCATTTGAATAACCATATCAGGGAATATATTACTATTACGCATGGCTAGGTTCATTTGCATACCTGAAGTAACCTCTGTGCGCACCTCTAAAATAGCATCACGGAATACGGCATTACCGGCAGCGCCAGCCGCTGATTCTAGTGCATCTATTAGCGGTACACCGGCGGCAAAGGTGGTAGAAAGTGTTCGGGCATAACGAGCTACAGCGGCCTTTTCAAGTAAATCACCAATCACAGGTAGCTTTAGAATTTGTCTATCAACCTGATCCCGTAATTTTAAACTATTTCGATGGGCACGTTTGAATAAAAAGATAGCAGCGAAAATAGCCCCTAAACCTAAATGCCAATAAGCGACCATAAAGTCTGAAATACCAACAACAAATAAAGTAAAACCAGGTAATTCAGCGCCAAAGCCGGCAAAGATTTCTTGGAAAACAGGTACCACAAAAATTAATAGAATAGAGGTAACAACGGCGGCAATAACTAAAACGGCGATAGGGTAGGTCATCGCTTTTTTTATTTTTGCTTTTAATGCTTCAGCTTTTTCTTTGTAGGTGGCAATACGATCATAAATGGTTTCTAACGAACCAGATTGTTCGCCTGAAGCGACTAAATCACAATACAGATCATCAAATTGCCTTGGGTGATCGCGTAAGCAGTCAGATAACGGAATACCTGATGATAGTTTATGAGTTATTTCACCGAGTAATTTTTGCATTTTACCATTGTTATGACCTTTTCCAATCATTTCAATGGTTTGTACTAAAGGTACACCAGCACCCAACATAGTAGCAATTTGTCTCGATATTATCGCAATATCACCAGGTGTAATGGCTTTATCACCGCCTAAACCAAACAGAGGTTTAGCCTTTTTCTTTACCTTGCTAGGTGTTATACCTTGCTTACGTAACTGTGCTTTTAATTCGATAATATTATTTGCTTGCAGCTCACCGTTAATTTTTTTACCCTTGCGGTTAACGCCTTGCCAAGTAAAAACATCTAACACTTTAACCTTAGGGGCCTTTTTTTTTGCTACTGCTGTTGCCATAAAATTACCTATTACTTATTGCTGATTTATATAAAGTATCACCTAAGAACTGGTTACGCGGTTAACTTCTTTAAGGCTAGTCATACCATTCATTGCTTTTTCTAAGCCTGACTGCCTTAAATTATTATAACCTTCTTTTTGACACTGCTCAGCAATATCTAATGAATTACCACCTTCCATAATAATTGAGGATATTTTAGGGCTAATTTTAATAACTTCATAAATACCCACTCGGCCTTTATAACCACCCGTACAGTGGTCACAACCAACAGGTTTAAATAGTTTAATTTCACTTATCTTATCGGCAGGAAAGCCTTGTTCAGCAAGTTGTGTTTCTGAAAGCACTTCGTGCGTTTTGCATTGTGAGCATAAACGCCTTGCTAGCCGCTGAGCAATAATAGTTGTTACTGAACTGGCAACGTTATAAGCAGGCACGCCCATATTAAGTAAACGCGTTAATGTTTCAGCAGCAGAGTTAGTATGCAAGGTAGATAATACTAAATGACCTGTTTGGGCGGCTTTAATTGCTATTTCAGCTGTTTCTAAGTCTCGAATTTCACCAACCATGACAATATCAGGATCTTGACGTAAAAAAGAACGTAATGCGCTTGGAAAAGTTAGTCCCGCTCGGTTGTTAATTTGTACTTGATTAATACCTTCTAAATTAATTTCTACGGGATCTTCTGCAGTAGAAATATTACGTTCAGCAGTATTAAGAATATTCAAGCCGGTATATAAAGAAACTGTTTTACCGGAGCCCGTTGGGCCTGTAACTAAAATCATGCCTTGAGGCTGCTCTAATGCTTCCATATAGATTTTTTTCTGTGCAGGCTCATAGCCTAACATGTCAATACCGAGCATCGCACTTGAAGAGTCGAGAATACGCATTACTATTTTTTCACCCCACATTGTGGGCAAGGTACTTACTCGGAAATCGATGGATTTTTTCTTAGAAAGGGATAATTTTATTCTGCCATCTTGTGGCACTCTACGCTCAGCGATATCAAGTTTAGCCATCACTTTTAAACGCGCTGACATACGTGACGATAAGCTTACTGGCGGACGGGCGATTTCAGTTAAAATGCCATCAATACGAAAACGAATACGAAAAGATTTTTCATAAGGTTCAAAGTGTAAATCAGACGCCCCTTTTTTGATGGCATCTAATAAAATTTTATTAATAAAGACAACAATAGGTGCATCATCTTCACCGGTATTAACTTTGTCATCTTCAGTTTGCTCTTCTTGAGTATCTATACCTGATAGTTCATTAGAATCAATATCAGTAATATTAAGAGAGCCACTTTCATCTTCTAGTACTTTTTCAATACAAGCTTGTAAGCCAAGTTCATCAGTTAATATCAGTTCAGTGCTATAGCCAGTATTAAATTGTATTTCTTCTAAGGCATCAAGGTTGGTCGGGTCAGACATGGCAACAAAAAGCACTTTGCCACGTAAAAATAACGGTAGGGCATTATGCTTAGCAATGAGCTTTTCATTACGAACACCTTCAGGCACTAGGGTTGTATCGAAATTACTCAGCTGTATATAAGGGTAGCCAAATTTATACGATAAAATAGCGGCAATTTTTTTCCCGTCAACCTTTTTATCTTCCACTAAATAGCGAATAAAAGGTTTATTTTTACCCGTAAAGTCACTAATAATATTATCGACATTAGTAAGCGGGATTAGATCCTCTGTAGATAAAGCGGATAACACACTGGATTGTTGGTGATTGCCTTTCATAATCTTTACAGATAACCTTTTGAATAAATTCAATGAAAATGTCAAATTTCAGTGTAGCGCAAATTTGTATAAAAGAGAAAAATAAAAATGGGGTCAGAGTAACTTTAAATTTGAATATTGTTAGCTATAGTTATTGTATCAATTAAAAATGGAATTTTAATTTATGTCTAGATTGCATCGTATTTGCCCTGTCAACATTCCACAACATATTATTCAACGTGGAAATAATCATCAAATTTGCTTTGCCAGTGAAACCGACTTTGTTACTTATACTGCTTATTTGAAAAAATATGCAAATAAATTTGAAGTAGATATTCATGCTTGGGTTTTTATGACAAATCATGTTCACCTGTTATGTACTCCTAAAAAAGAGGGAGGTATTAGTAATATGATGCAATCATTAGGTAGAGGTTATGTTCGTTACTTTAATAACGTTTACTATCGCTCTGGTACTTTATGGGAAGGCAGATTTAAATCTTGTATTATTGAAGATGAAGGTTACTTGTTGCAGGTATATCGCTATATTGAATTAAACCCTGTCAGAGCAAAAATGGTTGAATCGCCAGCGGATTATAAGTGGTCTAGTTATTGTGTAAATGCATTAGGTAAAAAATCAACACTTTGCTCGCCACATTTCTTGTATCTTCAATTACATAAAAATAAAGAAGAGCGGTTAGTTGCGTATAAAAAGTTATGTTCATATGGATTAGCAAAGAAGCAATTACTTGAAATTAGAGACAATACCAACAAAAACCTAGCATTTGGCAGTCAACGATTTAAATTAGAAATAGAAAAGCTCACGGGTAGACGAATGGAAGCAGGAAAAAGGGGAAGGCCAAAGGCTACATAGTAAGGGAATGCTTAATAAAAAAGCTCCCGAAGGAGCTTTAAAAATCAGATCAGTTAGGTCAAATAAAAGAGAGTGATTTTAATGTTACTCTGACCCCATTTAATCTCAAAATGTCAAATTTTAGTGTACTTAGTTTTAGTTAAAAGAACAAAATTTTATTATTAAACTTTAAGCAATACTAATTATTTTCATCACATGCAGCTGCAGCAATACAAGTACCTGTTGTGCTCCAGTCAACAATTCCATTAGCTACAGCACCTGTCATTACATAAGTAAACCCACCTGAAGCTGTAGTCCCAGTACCAGTAACAACAGGTGCATCAGCACTACCTGTAATTGCAACAGTGGCAGTGTTATCGGTAGCTGTAGCTGCAGTAATATCGGCTAGAATTCCTTCTGAACCAGGTCCCGAGCAATCAGGTCTACCTGTTTGAACGCAAACTGTAATTTGTGTAACTCTCGCCCCTACCGCAGTAGTTACTTCTGAAAAACGAGCTTTTTGCGTATATGTTTGATACATAGGCAATGCTACTGCTGCTAAAATACCAATAATCGCAACAACGATCATTAATTCAATTAAGGTAAAACCTTTTTGTGCTTTGTTAGTCATATTCTTCATTGTGTTTAAGTTTTTCATTGTAATAATTTCCATTAATTTGTATGGGGATTGTATTTAATATGCGACATATTTTTATAAATGTAAAATAATGTTACAACTTTTTTAGTTTAAATTGAGTATTTAATCTTTTCTTTACTTAGGCGATGAAGTTAATTAACATTAAGGGGGAAAGTTAACAGTATATTAACTTTTTATGAGAGGTTAACTATCCCACTACATTAGTTAGAAGTTAGTATCATTATTTTCAAATTATAGCCACATAAGCAGTAATAGCAGTTAATAGTGCTAAGAACATTCATTGAGATAGTTAAAATACTAAAAAATAAGTGCACTCTTTCATAACTATAATTAATTACTAAAAAATCAGCTTTTATATCCCTTACTTTTCATTTAAATTTTTACAGATGAGTTTTTATAGCTTAATTAGAGTAACTTTAGCGCTTTATTCGTTATTTTTTTAAAATGCGCGTGATCTTCTTATTAATCTTCTGTATAATCCGCGCTCCCTACGTTACAAACTGTCTTTTAAATAGTCTGTTTCTTTAGATTTTGCTTTAATTATATTTAGCTTTATTCTTGGATGTGGGTGGTTTTAAAGGCGTTAGGCTCGATACTCGAAGGGGTAATTGCGTGGTCTATTATTAACCGGCAAATAAAACATAAGTTTATTTTGTCATTTAAGTAACATTTTTTAATTTGGGTTTTTTAATGAAAACTTTTGTAGCTAAACCAGCAAGCGTACAACGCGAATGGTTCTTAGTGGACGCCGAAGATAAAACTTTAGGTCGTATCGCTACTGAAATTGCAAGCCGTCTACGCGGTAAGCATAAACCAGAATATACACCTCATGTTGATACTGGCGATTATATCGTTGTTATTAATGCTGAAAAAGTACGTGTAACTGGTAACAAAGCGAAAGGTAAAATTTACTATTCGCATACTGAATTCCCTGGTGGTCTTAAGCAAATTAGCTTTGAAAAGCTAATTGAAAAAGCACCAGAACGTGTTCTTGAATTTGCAGTGAAAGGCATGTTACCTAAAGGTCCTTTAGGTCGTGAAATGTTCCGCAAATTAAAAGTGTATGCAGGCTCTGAGCATTCGCATACTGCACAACAACCACAACTTTTGGAGCTTTAAGCAATGGCTGATAATCAATATTACGGTACTGGTCGTCGCAAGAGCTCAACTGCTCGTGTGTTCATGAAAGCTGGTAACGGTGCAATCACAATTAACAAACGTGACATTTCTGAGTATTTCGGACGTGAAACAGCTCGTATGGTTGTTCGTCAACCGTTAGAGTTAGTTGAAATGTTAGAAAAGTTTGACTTTAACATCTCTGTAGTAGGTGGTGGTATTTCTGGTCAAGCTGGCGCGATTCGTCACGGCATTACTCGTGCATTAATGGAGTTTGATGAAACTTTACGTGGCGGTTTACGCGCGGCTGGTTTTGTTACTCGTGATGCTCGTAAAGTTGAACGTAAGAAAGTGGGCTTACACAAAGCACGTAAGAAACCACAATTCTCAAAACGTTAATATTCGTTATATTTATATACCGAATTCAAAAAACCGACCTTGTGTCGGTTTTTTTATATCCATTTTTCGGTAAATTATTTATTTTTGCCCTCGTGAGTTTTGCAGTGTCATCCTCAACTTTATAGCGTTATCCGCAATCCTATCCATCACTCTGAACTTGATTCAGGATCCCAAGCGTTATAGCGCTGCGTTTAGGTGATCAACGAAATCACGAATTAGGCGAATAAATTCGCCCCAACGGTAATGATATTTAATTCCTTCCTAAGGCGCTTTTTGTAGGGGCGACTTCAGTCGACTGATCACAATACACGTCAATAACGCTGTAATATGTTATATTCCATTATCAGGCGAATAAATAGTAGGCGAATAAATTCGACCCAACGGTAATGATATTTAATTCCTTCCTAAGGCGTTTTTTTGTAGGGGCGACTTCAGTCGCCTGATGGCAATACACGTCAATAACGCTGTAATATTTTATATCCCATTATTAGTAGGCGTAGTAGGCGAATAAATTCGCCTCTACGGTGATGATAATCAATTCTTTCTTGGGGGGCTGTAGGGGCGACTTCAGTCGCCGGAACACAATACACGTCAATAACGTTGTAATATGTTATATCCCATTATCAGGCGAATAAATAGTAGACGAATAAATTCGCCCCTACGAATGCGTTTTTGTAGAGGCGACTTCAGTCGCCGGAACACAATACACGTCAATAACGCTGTAATATTTTATATCCCATTATTAGGCGAATAAATAGTAGGCGAATAAATTGGCCTCTACGGTGATGATAATTATTTTTCTTGAGGGGTTGTCTGCAGGGGTGGCTTCAGTCGCCTGAACACAATACACGTCAATAACGCTGTATTATGTTATATCCCATTAATTATTAGGTGAATAAATTCGCCCCTACAATGATGATAATCAATTCTTCCTAAGGCGTTTTTTGTAGGGGCGACTGTTGTCATCTTGAACTTGATTCAGGATCTTATTCATTAATACCCCAATCTTTTTAGCGTAAGTTACTTTTTATGATGATCAATATCAAAAAAATTCCATATCTACCACACTTTGCTGACTTTTTACCTTGTAAAAAACGGCCTATTTCTTTATGATCATAAAAATTTTTTGTCGATGTACCCCTTGGTATAAACTTGATCAAACAAAAATAATGCATGTTGCTCATTCATCCTGAAATAATGTATGGGCAATAAGGCTAATAATAATTGTTTGATAAATCAATATGAATTGGAGAGTGTGAATGAGCAATGTGCCTGTAAATAACGGCCGCAGACGCTTCTTAACGGCGGCTACTGCTGTTGTTGGTGGTGCCGGTGTGGTCGGTGTGGCTGTGCCTTTCATTGGTTCTTGGAATCCAAGTGCTCGCGCGAAAGCTGCGGGTGCTCCAGTAGAAGTCAATGTAGGTAAAATAGAGCCAGGTCAATTAATCCGTGCAGAATGGCGTGGTAAACCTGTTTATGTCGTTCGACGTACAGAAGAAACCGTAAGCAGTTTAGCAGAGCATGATGACCAACTACGTGATCCTAATTCTGAGGAAGCACAACAGCCAAGTTATGCCACTAATGCTTATCGTTCTATCAAACCTGAATTTTTAGTTGCTTTAGGGGTATGTACTCATTTAGGTTGTGCTCCAACTTATCATGGCGGCGATTATGAACAGTTTGTTGACGGCGTAAAAGATGGCTTCTTCTGCCCATGTCATGGTAGTAAATTTGATATGGCTGGTCGTGTATTTCAAGGGGTTCCTGCACCATTAAACTTAATGGTTCCTGAGCATTCATTTACCAGTGAAGACACTTTATTAATTGGTGTTAGTGAAGGAGAGGCATAATGTTAACTAATTTTATGGCTTGGATTGATAAACGATTGCCAGTGACTGATGCTTGGAATAAGCATGTTGCACAATACCCAGCGCCGAAAAACTTCAACTTTTGGTACTTTTTTGGCTCACTAGCCATGCTAGTACTCGTAAACCAAATCTTAACAGGTGTATGGTTAACTATGAGCTACGAACCGTCAGGTGACGGTGCTTTTGCTAGTGTTGAATACATTATGCGTGATGTTGACTACGGTTGGTTGTTACGTTACATGCACTCTACTGGTGCGTCAGCATTCTTTATTGTGGTTTATTTACACATGATGCGTGGCCTAATGTACGGTTCGTATCAAAAACCACGTGAATTGCTATGGATCTTCGGTATGTTGATCTTCTTAGTATTAATGGCTGAAGCATTTATGGGTTACTTATTACCTTGGGGTAATATGTCGTATTGGGGAGCTCAGGTTATTATTTCGCTCTTTGGTGCTATTCCTGTTATAGGTGATGATTTAACACTATGGATTCGTGGTGATTATGTTATTTCTGGTGCTACTTTAAACCGTTTCTTCGCTTTACATGTTATCGCGATGCCATTGGTATTAGTTATTTTAGTGTTTTTACACATTCTTGCTTTACATGAAGTAGGTTCAAACAACCCTGAAGGTACTGATGTTAAAAAACCTAAAGGTAGTATGAAACCTGAAGAACTAAGTAAATTTAAGTTCCATAAGCAATATACAGATAAATACGATATTGTTGATGCGATACCTTTCCACCCGTACTACTCAGTTAAAGATATTATGGGCGTTGCAGGTTTCTTAATTTTATTCTGTTGGGTAATGTTTTTTGCGCCAGAAGGCGGCGGTTACTTTATGGAAGCGCCAAACTTCGAACCTGCTAATGGTTTGAAAACACCTGAGCATATCGCTCCGGTTTGGTATTTTGGTCCTTTCTATACTATTTTACGTGTTATTCCAGACAAGCTATTAGGCGCAGTTGGTATGTTCTCTGCCATTATTGTGTTATTCCTTGTACCTTGGTTTGACCGTGGTGTAGTGAAGTCAGTTAAATATCGTTCTAAATGGCATTTAATTAACTTAATTCAGTTCTCTATATGTTTTATTATTTTAGGTATATTAGGTACTTTACCAGCAACACCTATCGCTAACTTAATTGGTACAATTACTACCTTTGGTTATTTCGGGTTCTTCGTTGCACTTTGGTTCTACTCTAAAAATGAAAAATGTAAGCCAGTACCAGAGAGGGTTTCAGACTAATGAAAAAATTACTTTTAATTTTATGTGCACTTGTTCCATTATTTGCCACTGCGGCAGGTCCAAGTTTACAACTAGATAAAGCTAATAATGATTTAACAGATAAAGAATCATTAAAAAATGGCTTTAAAACGTATATTAATTATTGTTTAGGTTGTCACCAGTTAGGGTATCAACGTTATAACCGCACCTTTACCGATTTAGGTATTGATAATGCGGATGGTGTTGAAAACTATATGTATACAGGTGAAAAACCTGGTGATCATATCACCAACACTATGCCTAAAAAAGAAGCTGCTAGTTGGTTTGGTACTGCGCCACCTGACTTAACGCTTGAAGCACGTTTACGTAGCCCGGATTGGATATATACTTATTTACGCTCTTTTTATATGGATGATAGCCGTCCATTTGGCGTAAATAACAAAGTATTTAAAGATGTTGGTATGCCGCATGTGCTACAAGGTTTACAAGGTGTTAGCTCAATTGATGAACATGGACATATGACACCTGCGATGGGTGGTAGTTTAACAACAGAAGAGTATGATGTTGTTGTTCGTGATTTAACTAACTTTTTAGAATACGTTGGTGAGCCAAGTAAATTAGAGCGTAAAAGCTTAGGCTACAAAGTGCTAATTTTCTTGTTTGTCTTCTTTATTATTGCTTATTTCCTTAAGAGAGAATACTGGAAAGACATACATTAATATGTAGACGGTTAACTTGAAGAAAGTAATTAGGCTTACTTTAAGGTGATATTATAGCGCGACGGGTTTCCACGTACGGAAACTTCATCGCGCTTTTGTTTTATAAAGAATAGGAGGCCCTATGGCCGTAGCAGCAAATAAACGTTCAGTAATGACGTTATTCTCGCATGCTGATGATATGTATAGTCATCAAACACGTATAGTATTAGCAGAAAAAGGTGTCGGTGTTGATATTAATTATGTTGATTTGGCAAACTTACCAGAAGATTTAATTGATTTAAATCCATACGGAACAGTGCCAACATTGATTGATCGTGAATTAGCCCTTTATGAAGCTAAAATTATTATTGAATATTTAGATGAGCGTTTTCCTCATCCACCATTAATGCCTGTTTACCCAGTATCACGTGGCCGTAGTCGCTTAATGATGCACCGCATTGAACATGACTGGTATAGCTTAGCAAAAATCATTTTAACTGGTAGTGCAGACAAAGCACAAAAAGCGCGTCAAGAGTTAAAAGAAAGCTTGTTGAGTGTTGCACCAATTTTAAACGAAGCACCTTACTTTATGAGTGAAGAGTACAGCTTAGTTGATTGTTATTTAGCACCACTATTATGGCGTTTACCCGCTTTTGGTATCGAGCTTGAAGGTCTTGATGGTTCAAAAGAACTAAAAACTTACATGCTACGTTTGTTTGAACGTGAATCATTTCAGGCTTCATTAACTGAAGATGAACGTGAATTACGTTTTGGTCACCCTGCTTAATATGGTTGACACGACTTCTATAAAAATGACTTCTAATAAGCCTTACTTAGTTGGGGCTTTTTATGACTGGATTTCAGATAACGATTTAACCCCTTACATTGTAGTAGACGTAAGTGTGTACGGTGTTTTAGTGCCTATGTCTTATGTTAATGATGGTCAAATTGTACTGAACATTGCATCATCTGCTGTTGGCAGTATTGCTATGGGTGAAAGTGCTATTGAGTTTAGCGCTCGTTTTGGCGGAAAACTCGAACATATGACCGTACCTTATGGCGCAATTTCTGCTATATACGCGAAAGAAAATGGCGCTGGTACTTCATTTGCAATAGAACATCCAAGTGATGATGAGATTAATGCTCAAGATGGTTTGATTACTGATGAGACTGAAACTAAGCCTAAAAATAAGCCGAGTTTGAGTAGTGTTTCGTCTGGTGATAAAACAGCAGAATTGAAAAAGTCGTCAAAAAGTAAAGCTAGTTTAAAAGTTATTAAGTAAAGAATAAAAATAGGCCCGTCATTCCATCGTTTCTTCTATGGAATCTTGATATTACATGTTTAATTATTGAGAACCTGAATCAAGCTCAGGTTGACGAGGCTTAGCTCTAGTGAAAGCTAAGCGCTAATGAATAAATTGTGTGGCTTACAGAGTAGAAAATACTTCAAAATTGGTTATTTAGTCGTAGTCATATAGTTATTAATAATCAGATTATCAATAACTAAGTGTGTAGCAATAAAACTATTGGCTAAATATATTCAAACGCTTTAAATACTTTATTAACACCGCCAATGTTACGAGTAATATTAACAGCTGCATCAGCCTCTTTCTTTGATACTATCCCCATTAAGAAAACTTCTGCATTTTCTGTGATAACTTTAATGTTCTTACCGTTAACGCTACTGTCAGAAAATAAAGCGGTTTTTACTTTTGATGTTAACCAAATATCATTTGTTTGCGTAGTTACCGAGGTAATGCTGCCAATACGAATTTGATTATGCACACGCACAACACCTTCAACTTCGTTAATGATTTTGATTGCTTGGTCTTTAAGATAAGTGGTTGGCGCTTGGCCAATAATTAATACTGAGCCGTTAACACTTGTAAGATGTAAATTTGTATTGTCGCTTAAGGCTTTATTTTTAGCTATGCGATTATAAGCATCCACTTGAATAGTTTGATCATCAATTTGATTACCTATGCTACGGCGATCCGTTGCCATGCTTGCACCCGCTGTAATAGCGACCACAGTGACAGCAGCACACCCTTGTAAAATACTTAATAGGATAAGTACGCTAGCAATTTTTGCCGGTTGATTTTTTGTGATTTTAGATAAAATAGCCATGGTCAATCAAAACTCCGATTGTGGGAATAGGGTTGTATCGATTATCTCGCACAAACAGTGCAGCACAATGAGATGAACTTCATTGATGCGAGCAGTTCTAGATGAAGGTACTCTAATTTCAACATCACCTTCACCCAACAAACCTGCGATATCACCACCGTCGTGCCCTGTTAATGCAATGATAGGCATATCCCTAGATACCGCACTTTCAACAGCTTTAATCACGTTCTGAGAGTTTCCGCTGGTTGAAATAGCAATTAAAATGTCCCCGTTATTACCTATTGCACGAATTTGTTTGGAGAATACTTCATTATATTGCCCGTCGTTGGCGATAGATGTTATTACTACACTACCTGACACGAGTGATATAGCAGGCAAACTTGGTCGCTCTGCTTCAAAACGATTTAATAATTGAGAACAAAAGTGTTGAGCATGCCCAGCCGAGCCACCATTACCACAGGCGAGCATTTTATTACCCGCTAATAAGCATTGCACCATCATCATGCCAGCTTGCTCTATAGCGCTAGAAATAGCCTCTGTTGCTGCTATTTGGGTTTGAATGCTTTCGGTAAAATTATTTTGGATCTGTTCTAACATGTGGGCTAAATAACTCCAATATTTTGGTATTGCTTAAACACGACTAAAAAGCATTCTTCAGCCAAGTAACTTGTGGTTGATTAATATCACCTTCTAAGGCAACAACGTCAAACCTACAAGGGGTATTATATTCATTTAAGTTGGCTTTATGCAGAAAAAATGCAACACAATGTTTAATTTTTTGTTGTTTTGACTGGGAAACGGCCGAAATAGCACCGCCATAATAGTTGTTTTTACGATATTTTACTTCAACAAAGACGAGTGTATCACCATCTTTCATAATAAGATCTATTTCTCCCTGTCGGGAGTGAACGTTTTTATCTATAAAAAGCAAACCTTGTTGGATTAAATACTGTTGAGCAAATGCTTCTGTTGCTTTGCCCTTACTTTGACTTGTTGGCGCTTTATTCCATGCCAATTTGTGTCACCATGTTATTTTTATACTGTCCCCAAATTAGGCTGCGGGTAATTATGTTTTCATTGTTTAATGTAAGTTCACCTGTTTGACCAAAATGACGAATATAAGGTGCTTGTTTCATTAGCGGTATTTTAGTTAAGAGTTGATAACTATCAAATCCCATAGCAAAGATTCTAGATAAACTATCAGAACGTTTAGGCCATAATGTATCGCTAAGTTGACTTAGTGTTTTATCTTGTTCATTTGAGGTTAATAGCCAAGGTATTTGAGTAAAAGTAAGGCCATGTAGATCATTAGTGCTGCTAGCATTATATTTGTCATTAAAATTACTATGGCTTCTAGAGCTTGCATATACAGGGATAATTTCAGCAAATGGACTTATATTTACATCTATATAAGGTTTAATTAAACGGGTTTGAGCTGCACTACCAATAAGGTAAATCATGTCAATATCACGACGATTTCTAGCTTCTGATTTTATGCTGTTTTTCAGGCTGCTACTTAATTGCTTTATACGATCCTGACTGGCATTAATGTCTAGGTTTTCTTTAAGACTTGCCTGCATTTGTTTACCTTGAGTAAAGTAAACTATAGCTAATGATTTTCCTGTGGAGGTTAACCATTGCTGTCTAAAGGCGTGAGCGATACGTTTTGAAACTCTATCATTATGGCTTAATATCATTGGGTTATGATAATCTTGTTGGCTAAGTGTTGCAGCTGCTTGAATTGCTTCATCTTCTGGGCGCATTGATAAGGCTACTTGCACTTCAGATAGTTGATGTTCAGAAGGTAAATTCAATAATAGCGTAGGAACTTGCAGTACCGGGTGTTGTGTACTTAGTTCTAAGAACAGTTCAACATTTGGCTTTAGTAAAGGGCCAATAACTTGATTGATATTGTGTTCAGAAAATTGTGCCGCTAAGCTTTCCCAGTCAACTTTGTTAGTGTCAATGAAGTAAATATTACTTTCTATATTACTTTCTATATTACTTTCTATATTACTTTCTATATTACTTTCATAAGCCGCTAATATACCTTGTTGGGCAGCTAAGCCTGCTTTTTGTTGACTACCACTAAGCGGTAATAAAATCGCGATATTCTTACTCTTATCAGTAATAACTTCATCTGTTTTTTCATATAAATTTTCATATAAATTTTCAGATGACTTTTCATTATTACCTTCAAAATCACCTCTAGATAAGCCTTCAATGCTATTTTCAATTGTGTTTATCGGGTTATGTATTGCTAAATTTGTTTCTTTTAATTTTTCTATTATGTTTACCGCAGGATGATCAGGGTTCTGTTGTTGCCATAAATTTAAATAACGAGAAAATTGTTCTGCATTAGCGCCAAATTGATGGCTATAATTTAGTAATGTTGCCCAGCCTTTAATTAAAGGAGGTTTATTATTAATAAGTTGTTTTAATTGCCATTGTGGTAAAACTTCAAGGTTATGCCAAATGGCTTGAATATCATCATTGGAAGGTATTGTGTTTAAAGAAAAAGCATTCAACTGTGCAGTAAGCGCTGATACATTATGTCCTTTTTGCGCTAATATTTGACTTAAGACTTGATGGTATTCGAAGGACAGCTGAAGTGATGTGATTTTGCTTTCACTAATGGTGTAGTCCACTAATTCATTAGCCAGTTGTAATTGTTGCAGAGCTTCTGGTAAATAGTTTAATCCGAATAAGCTACGTGCCTTTATTACTAATAATGTGTAAGTGTTTTGATAGTCTTCTTGGTAAAACGTTGTAATTTCATTTGCTAATAAAAGCGCCTTAGTATAATTCTGCTGCTGAACAAAAAGCTCACTTGCTTCAATTAATAATTTATTAACGGTTGCTTGTTGTGCAAGTAATGATTGTTCATCACGTGGTGATTTAGCATTTAGTGATTTTGCCTCAGCGAGTTTTTCTTCCGCTGTTTCCGTTATTTTGACTTCGCTAGGCGTAGCTTTGTTGATCGGTGTGCTTTCTTTTTGGGTTGTAGGTTTAGAGCTACAAGCAGAAATAAATAACGTTATCAATATCAATAGTATAAAAGATACATTGGCGTGCTTTTGTTTAAATAAATTAAACACTAGAAAATTAGTTTGACTCAAGTGGAAAAATCCATGCATTTTTAACTCTGTGTAGGGTTATAATAAACGCCATTGCAGTGAGTCTCAACTAAATCCTGCACCTTAATAAGTATCAATGAAAGAAGTAAGTTGAAATGAGTGAAAACATAATAAATCCCGGTACTTTGTATATAGTGGCTACACCTATTGGAAACTTAGGTGATATCAGTTCAAGAGCGTTATCGGTATTAACTCAAGTTGATATTATTGCCTGTGAAGATACCCGACATACACAAAGACTATTGTCTGCTCATGCTATTAAGAATAAAACATTATCAATGCATGATCATAACGAACGCCAACGACAAGATTATATCGCGCAGTTATTGCAAGAAGGAAAAAGTATTGCTTTAGTGTCTGATGCGGGAACGCCGTTAATTAGTGATCCAGGCTTCCATTTAGTACGACATTGTCGCAGCTTGAATTTACCTGTGTCTCCCATTCCTGGAGCTTGTGCTGCTATTGCTGCGTTAAGTGTTGCTGGACTACCTACGGATAGATTTTCGTTTGAAGGTTTTTTACCTTCAAAGGCAGGTGCAAGACAAAGTACGTTATTATCATTAATTAATGAACCTAGAACGATGGTTTTTTATGATGCCCCTAGGCGTGCTATTGATACAGTAAAAGACATAGTGGCTACTTTAGGTGGCGAACGTTATGTGGTTATTGCTCGAGAATTAACAAAAACTTTTGAAACTATCCATTCAGATACCGCTGAGAATTTTCTTGCTTGGCTTGAGCAAGACGCTAACCAACTTAAAGGTGAAATGGTTTTAATTATTGAAGGTTATAAGGCTGATCCGGATGAGATTTCTGCAGAAGTCATTAAAACCCTAAAGCTATTGTTAGTTGAAATGAAGCCGAAAAAAGCCTGTGCCATTGTTGCTGAAATTTATGGTGTAAAAAAGAATGCACTTTATGATATTGCGCTAAGCTTAAAAGTATAGAGCATCACATCGTTGCTTTGAGTGTTCATTATTATACTTCTTTACCGTTATCAGTGTGTTTAGAGAAACAGATCCTTGCTCATTAGAATACTAACAGGTAAAATGCGCTCGAGTTGACTAGACAATCGCTGCTTGCTGAATTTATTTAGTGGGGGGAGGAAAGTCCGGGCTCCGATGAGCAGGGTGCCAGGTAACGCCTGGGCGGCGCAAGCCGACGACAAGTGCAGCAGAGAGAAGACCGCCGATGGCTATCTTAATTTATTAATATAGAACAGGTAAGGCTGAAAGGGTGCGGTAAGAGCGCACCGGATTGCTGGTAACAGTAATTGCAGGGTAAACTCCACCTGGAGCAAGACCAAATAGGGTTTCATGATTATTAAAACGCAAGTTTTGGTAATATAAGCGTGGCTCGCGTGGAAACCGGGTAGGTTGCTTGAGCCTTAGAGCGATTTAAGGCCTAGACGAATGATTGTCACTTCCTATGGAAGATACAAAACCCGGCTTATGTGTCATCTCACAAATTTAGTAGCCGCTTGATTTATTTATAATAATTCAAGCGGTTTTCTAAAACTCTTCTTTATATTATTATTCTCAATCAAAATGGTACACGGTTAGCTACACAGTACTCATTTATATAGTCATCATTTATATATTCAGAACTTCTATACTCAGAATTTCAATCTGACATTTCACTCAATTTCTTATTGAGAAATATATTGCCGCTAAAATATCCTGTTTTCTATCTATTGTAATTACTTTGCATATTAATACCAATCTCACTAGCTATGTGATCATTTCTACTTGCTAAAATCACCAACTACATCTTTATTTATTTAATAATTAGAACAAATAGTTATTGAAATAAAAGCCTTGTATTTGGCAATTTTTTCTACGTATTTAATTGTTCACTTAATTAATGAAACTGGTATAAGCGCTAAACTATAAGTAGATTTATGGAGCTTTAATTAAGTTGATGGACTTGAATCTAGCAGTATATTTACTAATCCCCTCTTTTTAGGTAGGGGATAATATCAAAGCTGAGTTAATGCTAATTTTATGGTGGGAGATAGTTGTGCACCATCATTAGCAGCATACTTTAGTATGTTTTCTTTCATTGATCGTGCCCAAAACCTTTTTACATGATTAGCTACGACTTTTGCCGTTTCTTCATCTGTTTTTTTGTAATTATTATTATTAGCAATTTGGTTAAGCATACTAACTAGGTTTTCAATTTGAGAACTACTCATGACTATATCTTCCTATTTTTTAGCTATTTATTTATCAAATTTGGTATAAAAAGTGTGTCTACCTGGGCGAGCAAAGCCAATCAAGTTAAGATTAGCTTGGTTTGCTAAGGTAATGGCTAACCCTGTTGGTGCCGAAACTGCTACCAAGGTAGCTATATTGACACTTGTCACTTTTTGTACCATTTCATAACTTGCTCTGCTTGAAATCACAACAAAGCCACTTTGGGTATTGATTTTACGTAGTGCTAAACTACCAATTAACTTGTCTAAAGCATTGTGTCGACCCACATCTTCACATAATAAAGTTATTTTCCCCGCTGCGTCACACCAGGCTGCACCATGAACTGCGCCAGTTAGCGCTTGTAGTTTTTGATGTTCACTTAATTGTGACAGGGCATATTGAATAACTTGGGAAGAAGGTAACGGTTGTGGTGTTACACTCTTAATAGGCCGAATAGCTGTTTCCAGTGATTCACTCCCACATAAACCGCAGCCTGTTCGGCCGGTAAGATTACGTCGGTGTGATTTCAAAGACATCATACGTTCAGAACTAATTTCAATACGTACTTCTATCCCTTTTTCACTGGTTACAAGCTCAATATCATACATTTCTGCTACGTTATTGATAATGCCTTCAGATAAGCTAAAACCTAAAGAAAATTCATGTAAATTAGCAGGCGAGGCCATCATAACTGCGTGAGAAATTCCATTGTAAACCATTGCAATAGGGACTTCTTCGGCGATACAGTCAAGATTTACTTGCTCTTGCCCACTACCTTGCTTCCAATAAGTTACCGGTAGTGTTAAATAGCTCGCTTGTAATTTTGGTTCATCTTCCAGTGTCACACTTAACTTCCTATGCTAGCTTTTTGTTTTTTAGGTGAACGTTTAAAGTGCTCTTTTTGTTGGGCACTAAACTTTTTGTAACGCGTCTGCCAATCTGATGGAGAGGTGACTTTTTCAACCTGTACAGGGGTAACTTTATATTCAGGACAATTTGTTGCCCAATCTGAACTGTCGGTGGTAATAACGTTAGCGCCACTTATTGGGTGATGGAAAGTAGTGAATACTACACCACTTTGCATACGTTCACTGACTTTAGCTCTTAATACAGTATCACCAGCGCGACTAGTAATACCTAACCAGTCACCGTCATTAATACCTCTTTCTTCGGCATCATTAGGGTGTATTTCGAGTACATCTTCTTTGTGCCATGTTTGATTGGCGGTACGTCGTGTTTGTGCACCTACATTATACTGACTGAGTATTCTCCCAGTAGTGAGTAATAGCGGGAATCGTTTATTAGCACGGTCTTCGCTGGCAAGGTATGGCGTGATCGCAAAACGTCCTTTCCCAATTGGAAAGTTGTCCACATGCATGATGGGTGAGCCATCAGGAAACTCTTCGTTACAAGGCCATTGAATGCTACCTTGCTCGTCCAGTTTCTCATAACTAACCTTACTGAACGTAGGTACTAATGATGCGATTTCATCCATTATTTCAGAAGGATGTTGATAATTCATCGGGTAACCTAATGCATTAGATAGCTTTTGAGTGACTTCCCAGTCAGCAAATTCAGCCAATGGCTTCATTACTTTACGCACTCGATTGATACGTCGTTCTGCATTGGTAAAAGTACCATCTTTTTCTAAAAATGAAGAGCCAGGTAAAAATACATGAGCATATAATGCTGTTTCATTTAGGAAAATATCTTGAACAATTAAGCACTCTAATGATGATAATGCGGCTTGTACATGTTGAGTATTAGGATCTGATTGTAAAATATCTTCCCCTTGTACATACATAGCTTTGAAGGTTCCTTCAATGGCTGCATCAAACATGTTTGGGATACGAAAGCCGGGTTCGTTATCTAAGGTTACTCCCCAACTTTTCTCAAATTTTGCGCGTAATACATCATCACTAACATGCTGATAACCTGGCAACTCTTGTGGGAATGACCCCATATCACAAGAGCCTTGAACATTATTTTGACCACGTAAAGGGTTAATACCCACGCCTTCTCGGCCGATATTGCCCGTAGCTAATGCTAAGTTCGCAATGCCCATTACCATGGTTGAACCTTGGCTGTGTTCAGTAACACCTAAACCATAATAGATAGCACCATTTTTTGCCTTCGCAAAAGCACGAGCGGCAATGCGAATTTGTTCAGCACTTACGGTGGTAATACTTTCCATTGCTTCGGGAGAATTGATCTCATCAAGAATAAATTCACGCCACTCGTTATATTCATCGGTACGTTGTTCAATGAAGTTTTTGTCTTCTAAACCTTCACTAAGTATTACGTGTGCTATGGCATTGATCATGGCAACGTTTGTACCTGGTTTTAGCGGCAGGTGATGATTAGCACTTATGTGAGCGGTATTAAGTAAATCAATTGTTCTTGGGTCTACTACAATTAACTCGGCTCCTTGGCGTAAACGTTTACGTAGTTGTGAAGCAAATACTGGATGGGCGTCAGTTGGATTTGCGCCAATAACCATGACAACATCAGACTTCATCACTGAATCAAAGGTTTGTGTTCCCGCTGCTTCACCAATGGTTGCTTTTAATCCATAACCGGTAGGTGAATGACAAACACGTGCGCAGGTGTCGGTATTATTATTACCAAAAGCAGCGCGAATAAGCTTTTGTACTAAATAGGTTTCTTCATTGGTACAGCGTGATGAAGTAATACCGCCAACACTTTCGCGGCCATATTTAGTTTGAATGTTTTTAATTTTATTAGCTGAAAACGCTAAAGCTTCGTCCCAGCTAACAACTTTCCAAGGTTGATCAATGCTGTCACGGATCATAGGTTCGGTGACGCGATCTTTATGCGTAGCGTAACCAAAAGCAAAACGACCTTTCACACAAGAATGACCTTGGTTAGCTTTACCGCCTTTGTAGGGCACCATGCGTATAACTTCTTCGCCTTTCATTTCAGCTTTAAATGAACAACCAACACCACAATATGCACATGTTGTAATAATGCTATGTTCTGGCTGGCCTTTTTCAATAACTGATTTTTCTGTGAGTGTGGCAGTAGGGCAAGCTTGTACACAGGCACCACAAGAGACACAATCAGAAGACAAGAAGTCGTTTTCGCTAGTACCAGCACTCACTTTTGAAGCAAAACCTCGACCTTCAATAGTTAAGGCAAAGGTACCCTGGACTTCTTCACAGGCTCTAACGCAACGAGAACAGGTGATACATTTACTCGGTTCGAAAGTGAAATAAGGGTTCGACTCATCAATTTTAGCGTCAAGATGATTATCACCATCAAAGCCATAACGTACCTCACGTAAGCCGACCGCTCCGGCCATATCTTGTAATTCACAATCTCCATTACTTGAGCAGGTTAAGCAGTCAAGTGGGTGATCAGATATGTATAGCTCCATAATGTTACGTCGCAGTTTAGCAATGTCATTATTTTCAGTAGACACTACCATGCCTTCTTTTACTGGTGTTGTACAAGATGTTGGGTAGCCTCGCATACCTTCAATTTGTACGGCACATAAACGACATGAGCCAAACGCTTCAATGTTATCTGTAGCACAAAGTTTAGGAATATTAATATCAGCCATTGCCGCAGCACGCATAACTGAAGTACCAGCAGGTACTGTTATTGTTACCCCATCAATTTCGATAGACACTTTTTGAGTTGAAGTGCTGGCAGGAGTGCCATAATCTTTATTAAAATCGATTGGCTTATTAGATGTTGTGTTTGTTGCCGGATCAAAATAATTAATCATGATTGTTTACCTGTGTCGTTAAATAGAAATCTTGAGGGAAATCAGTGAAAGCACTACGTACTGGTATTGGAGTCATACTGCCCATTGCACATAAAGATCCATCAACCATGGTGTCGCAAAGGTCGTTAAGTAAAGCCATATTCTCAGCGCGGCGCTCATCGTTTTTTATACGATCAATGACTTCTACACCACGGGTTGAACCAATTCTACAAGGGGTACATTTGCCACAAGATTCAACAACACAAAACTCCATTGAAAAACGGGCTTGCTCTAGCATATCAACGCTGTCATCAAAGACCACAATACCGCCATGTCCTAGCACTGCAGATGCTTTCGAGAATGCTTCATAATCAAGTGGGATATCTAATTTATTCGTTGGTAAATAGGCGCCTAATGGTCCACCTACTTGAATGGCTTTTATTGGACGATTGCTGGCGGTGCCACCAGAAAAATCATCAATAAGGTCTTTTAAACTTGAACCAAAAGGTAACTCAATTAATCCACCTTGCTTAACATTACCTGCTAGTTGGAAAGGTAAGGTACCTCGTGAACGATTGGTGCCATATTGTTGATATGAATGGCTACCTTCACTCATGATAAAAGGAACTGCCGCCAACGACAGTACATTATTTACAATAGTTGGCTTACCAAATAGCCCTTCTAAAGCAGGTAGTGGTGGCTTGAAGCGTACTAGGCCTCTTTTACCTTCTATGGATTCTAAAAGTGCGGTTTCTTCCCCACAAATATAGGCTTCTGCGCCTAACCTTACTTCTAAATTAAACGTTTTGCCGCTGTTACAAATGTTACTACCTAAATAACCTGCTTTATAAGCAGTCTCTATTGTGTTTTGTAATATCTCATCGGCGATAAGGTATTCTGAACGTAAATAAATATATCCTTGATCAGCGCCCACAGCCAACCCAGCTATAATCATTCCTTCAATAAGCATGAATGGGTCACATTCCATCACTAATTTGTCGGCAAAAGTACCTGAATCTCCTTCATCTGCATTACATACGATATATTTTTGCTCAGCACCCGCATCTCTTACCGTTTGCCATTTTATACCTGTAGGAAAAGCAGCGCCTCCTCTGCCACGAAGACCTGAATCTACAATTGTTGTCACAATTTCTTGAGTAGATAGTTCTAGTGATTTTTGTAAGCCTTTGAAGCCATCTAAAGCAAGATAATCAGCTAGAGAAGTTGGGTCAATAATACCTGCTCGAGCAAATGTTATACGCGTTTGTTTTTTGAGATAGGGAATGTTTTCTGTTAGACCGAGTGCTAACGAGTGAAAAGGTTGTTTTTCATGAAGGATATTATTGGTGATGTCTTCGATAATTCCTGCAACATCTGATGATTCTACTGGGCCATATGCCATTCGCCCTTGTGGTGTTTCTACTTCAATCATCGGCTCTAACCAATATAAACCACGGGAGCCATTTCTTACTATGTTGATGTCAATATTGTGTTGTGATGAATAATCGGTAAATGCCTGAGCAACATCATGTGCTCCTAATGAGATCGCGGTACTTTCTCGTGGAATAAAAATTTTCATAGTCTGTCTCACTTCAGTTGGCTGTCTAAATTAGAAACAATCTTGTTAAATTTCTCATTAGAAATTCGGCCATGAAGTTCATCATTAATTCTAATGTTAGGACCTGTTGCACAGTTACCGAGGCAATAAACGCTATCCAAACTGAATTTTTTATCACTTGTCATTTCGTGATAATCAATATTTAGAAAGTCTTTGGCATGTTCTTCAAGTTGTCGACCTCCTCGAGATTGGCAAGCTTCTGCTCGGCAAATCTGAATTTGATAGTCACTTGGAGGAGCGACACGAAATTGATGATAAAAACTAATAACACCGTGAATTTCTGCTGGTGTTTGTTTTAACTTTGTTGCTATTCGTTCTATTGCTTGAGGTGCTATATAACCCACTTCTTTTTGAATGGCATGTAATATAGGAAGCAAAGAGCCTTTTTTATTTTTTAAAGAATCAATGATGTTTTCCACATTGGACAATGGGGAGGATAATTCTATTCGCATACAAACTCCTGATGGTTGTGACAAAATACATATATGAAATTAATTACATATTTGTTATTGTCTATAGTTCTTTTTATACGCTGACTATATCACCATTGGTTTGGTATAAGAATATGAATAATAGTTCATAAATGTGTCTTTTTTTTATTCGATCCAGGTGTTTGATTTATTTGCTAAATATAAAAAAATAGACTAATTACTCAAATATTTATCTACGGTTAAAGCCATTAAAATTTACATTAAAATAATAATTAGGTGCAAAAATGACTGATAAAATAGCGTTATCTAAGAGAATTCACATTAAACCAGCATGGTCGTTTTATGATGAAAAGGGTGAGTATGTGGATCCTCGACTTTTTGTTTTGCTCAGTGCTATACATAATTCTGGAAAATTGACGATAGCGGCGACAGAATTGGGGATGTCTTATCGACACGTCTGGAATGTATTAAAAAAATGGACTGAATTTTTTGGCTCTGATCTAGTCGCATTAAAAAAAGGAAGAGGGGCGCTGTTAACGCCGTTGGGAGAAAAATTACTTTGGGCTGAACAAAGAGCTCAAGCACGATTTGAACCTCAATTAATCAGTATTGCATCAGAATTGAATTTAGAAATACAAAAACATTTAATGGTCAAAGAACCCTTGTTAAAAATTGCAGCAAGCTATGGGTATGCTATTGCTTTGCTACCTAATTTCACTAATAAATTTAAATTAGATCTACAATATCGGAGTTATGAAGAATCATTTGATGCTTTAAGCAAAGGGGAGTGCAATATAGCGGCATTTCATTTACCTACTGATATTGTTAGCCAAAGGTTAATTGATATTTATAGTAAATACTTTAAAGCGAATACCTATAAAGTGATTCGCTTTGTTACACGTAAACAAGGCTTGATAGTTCAAAAAGATAACCCGAAAAATATTACTAAAATGACAGATTTACAGAAGAGTGGTATTAAATTTATTAATCGGCAAAAACACTCAGGCACACGATTATTAATAGATGAATTATTAGCAAGGTCATCGATTGATTCTAAAAGTGTCATTGGCTTTGATAGGTTTGAATTTACACATTCTGCTATAGCTGCTTATGTCGCGTCAGGTATGGCCGATGTCGGGATTGGTATTGAAACTGCAGCACGTCAATTTGGTTTAGATTTTATTCCCTTAACGACAGAGCATTATGTATTAGTTTGTCATCATAAAACCCTAAAGGAACTCTCTGTGCAGCGTTTAATTAAGGAAATAAAAAGTGATAAGTTTCATGAAGAAGTGTCAAGGTTAGCAGGGTATGAATCTACCTCTTGTGGTGATATTGATGATTTAGAAGAGATGATACCTTGGGACATCTAAGGGTATCCTTTACAGAGTAGAAATGATCACATAGTTAGTGAGATTATTATTATTATTTTAACCATAGTTATAAATAAAAAACCGCTTTAAATTAATTTAAAGCGGTTTAGATAGTTAATTGTATAGTTGAAAACTATTAACTATTAACTATTAACTATTTACCATGTGTGTTTTCAACATGATGTTTAGCGTCTACAGGGCGAATGGTTAAGTTAGCAAAGAAAGCAATAACTAATAAACCGGCCATAGCATACATAGTTGTATTGTATAAGCTTGGTGTGGGATCAATAGTACCTGCTGGAACTAATTCCATTAACTTACTTACTGTTACTGTTTTTGCGGCAACAAGCTCATTCAATTGACTAACGGCAGAACCAAACTTAGCTTGGAATACCGCCGGATCTATTTTCGACACTAAGTCGGCTATAGCGTCATTTACAGACATATTTCTCAGGTATGTAATAGCGAATGGACCAAGAACACCTGCTGTTGCCCATGCTGTAAGTAAACGACCATGTATTCCGCCAACATGTAAAGTACCAAATATATCAGCTAAGTAAGCCGGAATCGTTGCAAAACCACCACCATACATAGTGAAGATAACCATTGTGGCAGCGTAGAACATAATTAACCATACTGTAGATGGATCTGCACTCACTTGAGAGGCCGCATAAGGTATCGACAAGTAGAGCATAGTTCCTAATACGAAGAAGAAATGATAAGTGTTTTTTCTGCCAATAAAGTCGGAAATTGATGCCCAGAAAAATCTACCGCACATATTAAATACCGAAATCATGAGTACATAAGTACCAGCAAAGGTCGCGGTAGCTACATCAGGTAAAGTTGATCCAAAGATATCAACCATCATGGTTTTAGCTACACCAATTACACCAATACCTGCTGTTACGTTGAAACAAAGAACAACCCATAATTTCCAGAATTGTGGTGTTTTCAGTGCTTGATCAATATGTACATTGTTATGAGTAATCATGCTCTTTGCAGATGCATCTTTATCCGGTGGAGTCCAACCTTCAGGAGTCCAGCCTTCAGGTGGAACACGATACGAGAGTGAGGCAATAATCATTACTATAAAGTACACAATACCTAATGTTAAAAATGTGCCAGCAGCACCAGTATCACCAGTGCCAACAACATAAACACCGGCGTCACCAGGGAAGGCCATTTCTGCAGCTTCATGCGCTGTTGCAACAATAACTTCTACCGTACCAGAGGCTGTTTCTGCAAAACGTTTACCCGCTTCAGTTATCAATTTTACTGTACTTTCAGTACCTAGATAAGTAGGTGCTACAGCATGGAATTTTAATAGAGAAGAAATTAAAGGAGCGCCGATCATTGCACCACCACCAAACCCCATAATAGCCATACCGGTAGCCATTCCGCGTTTATCAGGGAACCAACGGAGCAAAGTGGAAACTGGGGAAACATAGCCTAAGCCTAAGCCACACCCCCCAAGGGCGCCATAACCTAAGTAAACAAGCCATAATTGATGGGTAGATATACCAAAACTACCAATGATAAAGCCACCACCCCAAAGAAATGCGGCTGTAACACCAACACAACGAGGACCAACTTCTTCTAGCCACTTTCCAGCGACTGCAGCAGATAAACCAAGAAAAACAATAGCAACAGAGAATATCCAAACGACATTACTTAAAGACCAATCGCCAGATGAGCTAGTAACGACTCCTAACTCTTTAATTAGCGCAGGATTAAATATACTCCATGCGTAAACAGAACCAATACATAAATGAATTGCAATAGATGCTGGCGGGACTAGCCAGCGATTAAACCCCGATTTAGCAATTATTTTATCTTTCATTAAGAAAGAAAAAAAGCCCCCACTTTTATTCGACATTATTTAATACCTTATAGCTACAGCCTGATATAAATATTTATACTTAAGCAGCTAGAACACCTATGAATGATAATGACAGTATATATTTATTTAAGAACAAATATTATTTTGTTCATCAAAATATATAATGCTTACCGTTATTCTTTGTTCTAAATTATTCATAGTGAAGCGGCATTAAATATAAAAAGAGAATAATTAAGTTGAATTTTTATTTTTATAAAATCTTATAACTAAGGATAATTATAATTATTATATTTTTTTATTAATCAATTTAATCACTTTAGTTTCACTAATATGAGAGATATGAATTTAATTTCATATCTGTCTTTTTATTAGTCAAAAAAGTATAGCACTGGAATATTACCATTAAAATATGAACAAACTTTCATATTCTAATGCTTGGTTTTTAGCTGGCGTTGACTTAAAGATAGGGAGGGTAAGGACTTAAATAATTCATAAAAAATGGGCAATAAATGCAGTGTGATTCGTTACTCATTTGGAACGAAATAAAGCACATATAAAGGTTATAACAAAAATCATGTGAATTACTAGAGTCAACGACGCAAAGCTTTGAGCAAATTGCTCATAGTATGGGTTATGATGATGTAAATAGCCTTCGTAAGGTATTTATTAAAATAATAGGGTTAACACCTACAGCTTTTAGAGCCAGATTTGTTTAGGTGCTATGAAATAGAACTTAATATAGCAGCCAGTATTTTTAACTTTAGCATTATTCAAGTAAGCATCATAAGCAAATATTATTAACTTAAGGTTACTTAGCATTAAGTGTGGCAAGTGATTTTCTAACGTTCGATGAGAGTGGGTACTTTATGAAAATATAAAGTTTAATTATTTTCATTGTGTAGGGAACTTTAAGCCGAATAAGTACTCTTACTATATGAAGATACTTATTCCCTTAGTGTTTCATGTTTTTATAATACGTTTACTTGATTTCAGGTGAACGTTTTTTTTTGCCTGATTTTCAAACTAATGATTAACGACAACACTGTTAAGTAATTGAAAAATAATATCTATATAAGAAGGTTGAGTTTAAGTGGTATGCTTACTATTGACTAGTTTTCTATGTTGATAATGAAAAATAACGCGAAATAATCAGCATTGTGGTTTACACCAATATATTGTTTTTTGTCATAGCACATTCAAAAAATCGTCACACTTCTGTAAGAAACCTTTATTAGCCTTACCTATAATGACTCATTATGGGAATTATCATGTCAAAAGCGCATTATAAAACTGTTTGGTTGTCTGATATTCACTTAGGCTGCAAAGACTGTAAGGCTGAGTATTTACTAGATTTTCTTGATCATAGTCAAATAGACACCTTATATCTTGTGGGCGATATTGTTGATATTTGGGCAATGTCCAAACAATTTCGTTGGCCGAAAGCACATAATAACTTATTTCATAAACTACTCTCTCTACCTTCTGATGGCACTCGAGTTATTTATTTACCTGGAAATCATGACGAACCCCTTCAAAAGTATAATGGGATGAATTTTGGTGATATCGAGATTCATAGAAGCTATACACATATAACAGCTCAAGGTAAAAAACTTTTGGTGTTACATGGTGACCAGTTTGACCAACAAGTTTGTTTTGGCCCTGTGCATTCATGGGTTGGGGATGTATTGTATGATTTTTTGTTGTTTTTAAATCGTTGGTATAACTGGACGCGAGTAAAATCAGGCCAGCCTTATTGGTCATTAGCTAGTTATATTAAGGGAAAATTGACAGGGGCTGGTAAGGCAATAGCGCGATATAGAAAAGCGTGTTGCGATACTGCAAAAAAACAAGGTTTTGATGGTGTTGTCTGTGGGCATATTCATCACCCTGAAATCGTTGAAGAAGGGGGTGTTCTATATCTAAATGATGGTGACTGGATTGAAAACTGCTCAGCCTTAGTGGAGTCTAATAGGGGGGACTTATCACTTGTTTATTGGGCTAAAATTAATAATGTTAGTAACCTTATTAATATTGACCCTGAAAAAAACATCCCCAAAGGGCGTAAGATTGCATAACTTAAATAGTTAATGTTTTTTGATATTAGTATTAACGATAATGCTAGAGCGGACGTCACGCTTTTCTGATGTTTAATCACTTATCAAGATGTCACAAAGTTGTCATTTAAACGTCAAATATTAGCCATAAAAGTACTATATTCTGGGTAATCAGTGAATAGCTGATTATGGCGGAATTAATATGTTCAATGTCGACCAAGTTGTTAATGACAGTCTACCGAAAATGAATCATCAGTCATTGATGAGCAAAAGTATCAGAAACATTTTACGTTATCTTTTGCATGAAAAAGCCTTACTGACTATCGAGAAACAATATCCATATGCCAAAGGATTAGACTTTGCCGAAGCAATGCTCGATCACTTTGATTTTGGCTATTGTGTCAGTGATAAAGATAGAGAAAAAATTCCGGCAACCGGTAAAGTTATTATCATCGCGAATCATCCTATTGGCACTTTAGATGGCGCAGTATTAATAAAGATGATCAGTGAAGTTAGGCCAGACTTTAAGGTAGTTGCTAACGACTTATTAATGAATGTTAAACCATTACACTCCCTATTATTACCAGTGAATAATATGGGTAATAAAACACCGAAAAAAAACCTTGAAGCAATTTATCAGCACCTGAATAACGAGGGCGCTGTGATTATTTTCCCTGCTGGAGAGGTCTCTCGTATGGGAGCTAGTGGGATACGTGATGGTAGTTGGCATAAGGGGTTTCTTAATTTCGCTACCGCTACGCAATCACCTATTCTTCCTGTTTATATGGATGCACGAAACTCTGCTTTTTTCTATGCAATATCAGCAGTGTACAAACCATTATCTACGTTACTATTGATTAAGGAAATGTTCAAACAAGCGCACAAACGCATGAATATTAAAATTGGTGATGTCATCCCATTTGAATATTTTGACTCTCTTGATGTGCCGCAAATCAGTAAAGTAAAATTGTTTAAAAAGCATTTATACAATATTGCTCGAAATAAAGCTGAAATATTAAAAACAGAAAAAGCCATTGCTCATCCAGAGAATCGCGCAGAGCTTAGAGCAGCTATTCGCAACTGTGAACTATTGGGGAATACTGCAGACGGCAAGAAAATATTACTTTATCGTCAGCAAGGCAGCTCACCTATTATGCGTGAAATTGGTCGGCTCAGGGAGGTTGCTTTTCGTTTAGTGGGAGAAGGAACAGGAAAACGTCGAGATATTGATGGGTATGATCTAGATTATTTACATTTGATTTTATGGGACGACGATGACTTAGAAGTAGTAGGTGCCTATCGCTTTGCTGAAACTCAGAAGTTAATCGATAATCCACAATCTCAGGGAATATATACTAATACGTTATTTGATTATCAACCTAGTATGACACCAATATTTACCAAAGGCTTAGAGTTGGGCCGTAGTTTTGTTCAACCAAAATATTGGGGGAAACGAAGTTTAGACTATTTATGGGTAGGAATAGGGGCGTTTGTAGCTAAAAATCCGCAATATCGTTATTTGTTTGGGCCTGTCAGTATTAGTAATGCTTTACCAACACCGGCCAAAAATTTACTTGTACATTACTACCAGCATTATTTTCCGAGTGAAGAAATGATAGCGAAAGCGAAAATACCTTTTCAACTTGACGATATGGAAAAAGGTGAACTGCTTGCAGCATTTGATGGTGCTGATAAAGAAAAAGATTTTGTAACCTTGAAGCATTTATTGGCGAATTGTGGTGTAAGTGTACCAACACTTTATAAGCAATATTCTTCTTTATGTGAAGAGGGCGGTGTCAGTTTTTCAGCATTTAATATTGATCCAGATTTTAATGATTGTGTTGATGGTTTAGTGGTGGTTGATCTTGATAAATTGCTCACTAAAAAACGCATTCGTTATATTGAAAAGCATCAATAATTCTAGTGTGATTCGCTTGATTGCTAGATAAACCCTCTTTAAAGAGAGCAGTATTCAACTACCACATATAACAAAGAAACTAGAGGAAATGGCTATGCTTAATGACATTTATCAATATGATCTTCGTGTATTATTATGGTGTAGAAAATCTCGATTTTATCCTCAGTTTATTGCCATGGTTCGTATTATTTCTCGAACGGGTGATGGTTATATACAGTTTCTACTGCCATTATGCTATTGGCTAATAAGTCCTCAAGAAGGAAAGCACTTTGTTATTATATTGCTTTGGGCTTGTGCTATAGAGCGGTTATTATATTTTGTGTTAAAAAATAGCTTAAAGCGTAGGCGCCCACCTGAAATAGTGACAGGCTTCACCAGTGTAATTGAAGCCTCAGATCAGTTTAGTTTTCCTTCTGGACATACCATGGCAGCATTTCTCTTAGCTAACTTATGTGTGCTTGAGTTAGGGATAATTGCATCACCACTTTATTTTTGGGCAACGAGTGTTGCAATATCACGGGTAATACTTGGTGTTCATTTTCCAACAGATACGCTGGTAGGTGCTACTTTAGGAAGTAGTATTGCTTATGTTGTGGTGATGGTGTGAAAATATTATATGGTGTTCAAGCTACAGGGAATGGTCATATAGCTCGAAGTCGAATTATGGCTAAGCAATTAAAAGAAAATGGTGTCGAGGTGACTTTTCTTTTTTCTGGCCGCCCTAAAGATAAACTCTTTGATATGGAGCTCTTTGGTGACTTTATCTATAAACAAGGGCTTACTTTTATTGTTCAAAATGGCAAAGTTAATTATTTATCAACCGCATTCAATAATAATTTTTTACGATTTATTTATGATGTTCATACGTTAGCGATTGACGATTATGATTTAATTATTACCGATTTTGAACCTGTGACCGCTTGGGCTGCAAAGCTAAAGAAAAAGCTAGTGCTTGGTATTGGGCATCAATATGCTTTTGGTCGTAATACACCTCGAGCCGGAAAAAATTTACTAGCTGAATTCGTGATGAATTACTTTGCACCGGCAAAGGATTCAATCGGGCTACATTGGGCACCTTTTGATCAATCTATTTTGCCACCAATCATTGATGTAAACCTTGTTGGAAAAGCGGAAGTAAATGTGGTTATAGTTTATCTTCCTTTTGAAAATCAGAGTAAAGTAACTCGGTTATTACAACAATTCCCAGATAAACATTTTATCCAATATTCTCCGGATGTTGATAATGCTGAGAAGAAAAATGTATCGATAAGAACCACTTGTTATGCAGGGTTTAAGCAAGACTTGTGTCGTGGTAGCGCTGTTATATCAAATAGTGGTTTTGAATTAATCAGTGAATGTTTGCACTTAGGACTGCCTTTACTCGTTAAGCCGTTACAAGGCCAAATGGAGCAAGAATCAAATGCACTTGCATTACATGAGCTTAAATTTGCCAAGGTAATGCGGACATTAGATGAAGATATTGTCGCTAGTTGGTTAGTAAAGTGTAAGCCTAGAATATATAAAAAAACACCTGATGTAGCTTTTGAAATAGTAAGGTGGTTACTTAGCGATAAAAAATTGCCAATTCACAAAGTAGCGGCTTCTTTATGGCATCAATATAAATAGAATGGGGATAAAAGCCCATAGTTGAATTGCAAAGAAAGCTATTACCTTTGATAGAGTAATAGTGTTTTTCAAGGAAGATCATTATTGCATAAACAGTCTTTAAACTAAGCTTATGAACGTATGGAACTAAGCTTTAATATTAATATTTTGTCCGATGCTGGCGGTTGTATTACTTGAACTAGCAGCTGGGGCTGCACTTTGAATTAATTGCAATGCCATTTCTCCTTCTGCTTCTGCTATCTCTTTTGCTTTAACGGCAACAGATAAAATTGTTCCGTTACCACCATTTTCGGGGGCGAAACTTGGTGTATTAGTAATATTGATAGACATAGCGCTACTCCAGAATGAATTAATAATTATGCTTAATAACTGTATATCGGCTTATTCACAAAAAACTTTACCTAAATTATAGCAAAGTTTAACAAGATAGTGTTTATTAGCTTTTTGGTTCTTTTATAATGTCTCGTTAACTCTTACTCATCGTGCTTTAATCATAGTTTGACTATATAATACTGCTTACATGTCGTTTTAAATTGAGTCTAAAATATGACGGAACAATTACCCATTTCGATTTCTGTTTGTGATGATTTAGTACAGCAATTTACTAAAATAAGATCTGTATGTAATAAGCTTGAAGCACAATTCAATTTTCAAACGATGACGGCTAATTGGTATGGTAATGAAGAGGTTGTGCTTAGCGTTAAACTATTTATAGAAACAGCGAACAGCTTTGATATACATAAACACGCCCAAGAGCAAGCTCAATCAGAAACAAAAAATTATAGCGATGATGTTTTTAGTTATTACTATAACAGTGAAAAAACTCAAACACTAAATTGCTATATTGCTATTACTGACTCAGAGCTTGCTATGCTAAATCAGCAGCATAAAATACTGGCTGGGTTGCTTCATATTAAGCTGCAAAAAGTACTTAATTTAATTGCGAAGCAGTTAGCGTTAGGTGCTATTTAATCTCATCAAATTAACTTCTTTAATTTAGTAACTATATTATGTCTATAAATCGTGCTCGTCTAGATCGCTTTATTAGTGAAACCTGTCAAATTAATCGGAAAAAAGTACGCTTATTATTAGCACAGAAAAGAGTAACTGTAGATGGGGTGATCGCGACAGATATTGCCTTACCTATTTATAAATTCTCTGTAATTTCATTGGATAATAAGGTTCTTCAGCAACACCAAGCTTTATACGTTATGTTGCATAAACCTATCGGGGTTGTGTGCGCTACCAAAGATGACAAACACAGAACCGTTATAGATTTATTAGGTGAACTATTATCGGCTGAAGAAAAAGCGAGTTTACATATTGTTGGACGCTTAGATTTAAATACATCAGGTTTGGTTCTATTAACCAATGATAGTCGTTGGTCTGAAAAGTTAACATCCCCAAAAAGCAAAGTAGCTAAACATTATTTAGTTACGTTGCAAAACCCGTTAACCCAAGAATATATTGCAGCTTTTTCAGCAGGTATGTACTTTGCTTATGAAAATATCACAACTCTGCCAGTTGTCTTGACTATTACTAGCCAATATCAGGCGGAAGTTGTGTTAACAGAAGGGCGTTACCACCAAATAAAAAGAATGTTTGGTCGCTTTAATAATCCTGTTATTGCTTTACATCGAACATCCATCGGTAAATACGTTTTAGAGGAGAGTTTGAACCTAGGAGAAAGTAAGCTAATTAACGTTAGTATCTAATCCTTTATTTACTAACGTTATTATTGATATTTTACAATTTACTTATTCAACGTTCAGTTTACTTAACACCTAGTTCGCGTAAGCGTTCAAGTAAATAACTGGCTTGAGTATGTTCTTCTGACAATTTTACATCACTACAAGGGTGTAAGAAAAGCGGCAGTGAAATACGTGATTTTGTGCTAGCTTTACCTGTAGGATTAATGACTCGGTGAGTAGTTGAAGGAAAGTATCCGCCGGATGCTTCTTGTAACATGTCACCTATATTAATAATTAAATTACCAAAATCACTAGGGACATTTATCCAGCTGCCATCTTGGCACTGTACTTGTAAACCGGGTTCATTTGCTGCTGGTAATATAGTTAATAAATTAATATCTTCGTGAGCAGCAGCTCTTATTGCGCCAGCTTCTTCATCGCCTGTTAATGGTGGGTAATGCAATATGCGTAATAGCGTATTCGGCGTATCTTTAATCATACTCGACAATGGTTGAGAATAGTTTTTTGCTACGTCTTCAGGACTATAGGCTTCCACCCAGTCTAATAGCTCACTGGCTAAGTTAGACGCCAATTGATAATAGTTGAGTATTTCATCTTTTAATGAATCAGGAATACGACCCCATGGATAAACATGAAAATACTCTTTAATATCTTTTTGAGTATGACCTTTTGCTACTTCTGAAATCTCAGAAGAAAAATAGCCATCTTGTTTTTCAACATCAAAAGCAAACTCTTGTTTACCGTGATTATTAAAAAACTCTTGCCAATTATGATAAATAGATTCAACTAAAGATTGTTGAATAGGATGGTTTTTTAATACCCCAAATCCAGTTTCTCTCAAACTTTTCACAAATAGCTCAGGTGCATTCTTGTCTGTGTAATCAACAACGGATAGTGTCATTTTTTTCTCTTTAAGGTAAAGTATGAGCCAATTGTAAACCGATATTAGTTATCATCAAGCATATAAATAAATAATAACGATTTTTTCATGCTTTGCTATATAATGTAATTAACAATAAATTTGTAATATAAATAAGTGAAACACAACATGAAGTTATCTTTTTTTTCAGTTATATTTTCGGTTCTTTTTTTAGCTGCTTGCTCTAGTAATAATGAAACTTGTGAAGATATCACGTTAGCATCAGAGCAGATTCAACAATGCCAAGTATTACATCGTCAAATAGTGAATGCCAAGGGTCAGCCTTTAATTCGTACAGAGCTTGAACGCAGATATCAGCAGGATTGTATTGATATTCGGTATTATCGTGATGAAAAGCAACTTGCTATTTGTGGTAACAAACATAAAACAAAAGAAATCGTAACAAATATGAATAAAGAAGCGAGTAATAAATAATACCTTTATCATTAACCCATTTTAACCCAGTATAAAGTGAATTTTTTTATAGAGACATCATGCTTATATGAAAAGTTTATAGAATTAAATTGCAAATAATAGTAGTAGCAAATGGTGAATTTTATTTATGTCTAATGGATCTTTAAAAAACAATATGGACACTGCTAAACCTAAAAAAGAAGTAGAGGAACAAGCACTTCTGACTTTGCAAGCAGAGCATCAAGATTTACAATTACGTTATAATGCTTTGTTTAATTTGAATAAATTATCTCAAGAATGTGAAGATTTAAACCACTTCTATCCTAAGGTTCATAAAACTATAGCCTCATTAATGACGGCTGAAAATTTCTATATTGTTACTTATGATCAAACTTTTAGCACACTTGAGTTTGTTTATCATGTAGATGAGAAAGATGAAAGACCTGAAGGGGTTATAGATTATGATGTCCTAGCAGGCTCTTTTACACACTTAGTTATTGAATCATTACAACCTTTATTAGTAAGCCCCTCATTAGAAAAACAGCTATGTGCAAATGGTAAAATAACCCAACATGGTTCAACAGGAACCGACTGGGTAGGCGTGCCACTACTACACAATGATTTAGTTATTGGGGTGATGGTAGTTCAAAGTTACAATGAAAAAGTTAGGTATTCTGAGCAAGACTTAAATATGCTGACTTTTACTGGACAGCATGTAGTTAGTGCGATGATTCGCTTACAGGATAAAGAGCGCTTAACCAGTGCTGTTAATGCACGTACGCAAGAATTAATGGCACAAATTCGCGAACGAGAAAAATCTGAATTATTACAAGAATCCTTATATCGAATTTCAGAGTTAGCTAATGATGCTAGTTTTGATATCGATGTTTTCTATTCTAAAGTACATAATATTGTTGGTCAGTTGATTAACGCAACCAATTTTTTTATTGCTAAATATGATGAAGAAAGTGACACGATAGAATATGTTTATGTGGTTGATGAAGATTCGAGCCATGAGAGAAGTTTTTTCAAAAAAAGAAAGCTCTCAAATCATTATTCTGAACTCGTTATTCGTCAGCAGAAAACGGTTCTTTTATCTAAGCAAGATATGCAAGATTTGTGTGAGAGTGGTCAAACCCGAAAGCCCACCTCGGATGAACATTCTTGGCTAGGTGTTCCTTTGCTCTATGTTGGAAAGCTATTAGGTGTAATGGTGATTCAAAGCTATTCTGCTCGTACTATTTATAGCGAGCAAGATGCAGAATTACTTAATTTTGTTTCTAATCATGTGTCTTCTGCGATTAAACGCCGAGAAACATCGGAAATAGAAAGGCAAAATCATGAGCTATTAGAGGAGCAGGTTAAGCTAAGAACCTTAGCCCTTGAAGAAGAGATTTTACAACGTAAGCAGGCTGAAAAAAGATTAAAGCACACGGCTTCGCATGATAGTCTAACTGGATTACCTAATAGAGCTGTATTTCTTGACCTATTAAATCATGCTATTGCCTGCAACAAACGAAAGCCTGACTTATCTTTTGCGGTATTATTTTTAGACTTAGATCGCTTTAAGGTCGTTAATGATAGTTTAGGCCACCAAGCAGGAGATACCTTATTAAAGCTTATAGCCTATGAACTTTCTTCCATTTTACGTGGTAAAGATACTGTTGCTAGACTCGGTGGTGATGAATTTGTGATTTTAATTGAAGATCTTGATTCAGACCAAAAAGCTTTCGATATTGCCCAACGAATCACTGAATTCCTTACTGAACCATTCATTATTAATAACCAATTAGTTTTTACAGGAACAAGTATTGGTATTTTGTTTAGTGATGAGCGCTATAACGATGCAGATACCATGTTGCGAGATGCAGATACAGCAATGTACCATGCTAAAGGCAATGGAAAAGGGCGTTATGAGGTCTTTGATGCAAGTATGCATCAAAGAGTGCAAAATGCATTATCTCTTGAGGCAGATATTAGAGAGGCAATAGAGTGGGACGAATTTATTCCTTACTATCAACCTATAATAGAATTAGAGAATAAAGAAATAAAAGGCTTTGAAGCCTTAGCTCGCTGGCCAAGTAATAAGCGTGGCTTTGTTTACCCTGATGAATTCATCCCGCTAGCCGAAGAAACAAATTTAGTGCAAGCTATTGATTTTCAAATATTAAAAAAATCTTGTCAACAGCTAAAACGTTGGCAAGAAACTTTATCACGTAATGATCTGTATGTGAGTTGTAATCTATTTTGTAACCAGTTTTTTAGTGCTACATTACCTGATGATATTGAACGTATATTGATAGAGACAGGTTTGAAGCCTAAAAATCTAAGAGTAGAGCTAACAGAGCGAGCGCTTTTGGAAAATACAGACATTGTGTTATCTAATATGAAAGCGCTTAAAAAGTTGGGTGTAAAAATATTACTTGATGATTTTGGAACAGGATATTCGAGTTTAAGTTATTTACATCAATTTCCTATTGATGTCTTAAAAATAGATCGTTCTTTTATTAATAATTGTCATGAGCAGAACAATAGTAGAGCTATTATCAAAACCATTATTGATTTAGCAACAAGTCTTGGTATGGCGACTATTGGTGAGGGAATTGAAAGTCTCGAAAATGCAGAGTTACTTCAAAAAATGGACTGTTTATACGGGCAAGGATTTTATTACGCTAAACCTATGCCCGCGGATGAAATGGAACAATATATTATTAACCATTAACCATTAACCATTAACCATTAACCATTAACCATTAACGAGTAAAATGCTTCTCTGTGTTAATTAATTATTAAATTCAGCAATGGTTATACTTGTTTCGATAATCTTTCCTTGACGGTAAAGTTTAAATATTAATGTTGTATTAGGCTTTGTTTCCGCAACTATATCTAATGCTTGTACAATACTATTAATAGGTTTCTCATCTATTTGGTACATAATATCCCCAACTTGAATATCACCTATTTTTGCGGGGCTATTTGGACTTACTTCTTCAACTACAATTCCTTTCGCATCAGTAGAATACTGAGTAGCAGAAATTCCCAACCAGCCACGAACTACACGACCATTTTCAATGATTTGTTGCATTATTTTAGCTGCTAATTCATAAGGTACAGCAAAAAATATTCCTTGAATATTGAGTTGAGGATTTGATTGGGTGAATTTTCTTGAATTAATACCTACTAAAACACCATTACTATTAACTAAAGCACCGCCAGAGTTCCCTTCATTAATAGCAGCGTCCATTTGTAAGAAATTTAAGTAGCTGGTATTACTTAGACCACTACGACCTGTAGCGCTAATGATACCTTGAGTCACTGTTTGTCCTAGGTTTAAAGGGTTTCCTATCGCGAGCACGATATCACCGGCGAGTGACTGCTGATTATATTTTTGCGGGATAGTAGGCAAGTTACTCGCGTTAACTTTTAACACAGCTAGGTCAGTAATTTTATCAAAACCAATTATTTGAGCAGGAAATTGTTGGCCACTTTGTAATACCACATGAATCAAATCTGCATTTTGAATAACATGTAAATTAGTTAGGATATAACCATTACTATCCATGATCACACCTGAGCCTAATGTCGTTGTTTTACGGGCAGCTTGACCATAAACAGAACTTGGCATAATGTCTTCAGAATAAATATTTACTACAGCAGGGCTCGCAACACTGACTGCCTTAGCGTAGGAAAGAGGGCGGGATTCTTTCTTTTCTGTGCTAAATAATTGCTTTATAAATGTATTTTCATTTAAGTTTGGCTTTAAGAGAAGTAAAGCAACGGCAAATAATACGCCATAACTAATAGAGTTTATAATGTACTTTAATGCAGGTTTTAATTTCAAAGGATAGTGCCCAGTATAATAGTTATCATTGCGATAATCATTTTTGTTATATTTTTTGAGTTTAGCATAAAATATTGGGCTAATAGAAAAATAAAAAAGGCTAGTTTTCACTAGCCTTGCTTTCAATTATGGAATTGTTATCGAATCATTAAATATTGAGCGTAATTATCACGAATGATGTTTAATGCAAAAACACCTTCCTTATCTTTTAAATAACTACGTAAATCACCAACATTACTAATACGTGTGCGATTTATTGCGGTAATCAAGTCACCTGTTTTTAAACCAACTAATGCCGCAGGGGAATTTTCTTCAACATTTTTGATAATGACACCATTATTATTACTGTTGTTTTCTAATTCTGCGCCTTCAAACATAGGGTGTATAGTAGCAGCAGCAACATTATTACTTTGAGATTGCTTTAAAGTAACGTCGAGATTCTTTTCTTTACCATTACGTACAATGGTTAGTTCGATTGTTTTTCCTGCACCGATAGAGCCTATTTTTCCACGTAATTCATTAAAGGTTTTTATCAGCTTTCCATTTATTTTAGTGATTACATCACCTGGTTCAATACCTGCTTCATCGGCTGCAGAATCTGGCATTACTTGCTCAATGAAACCACCTTGGTTAGTTTCTAATTCCATCGCTTTTGCAATATCACTGTTAAGACTGCGACCTGAAACGCCTAGTACGCCACGATGTACTTCGCCAAACTCTATAATTTGTTTGGTCAAGTTATTCATCATATTACTAGGAATAGCAAAGCCGATACCTATATTACCGCCATTAGGACCAAGAATAGCTGTGTTAATACCTATTAACTCACCACGTAGATTAATTAAGGCACCACCAGAGTTACCACTGTTAATGGCAGCATCTGTTTGAATGAAATCTTCATAGTCTTCAATATTTAGTCCACTGCGTCCTAATGCACTAACAATACCTGACGTTACTGTTTGACCTAAGCCAAAAGGACTGCCAATAGCGATAGCAAAATCACCAACACGTAGCTTATCTGAGTCGGCTATTTTTATTTCAGTTAAATTCTCTGCATCAATTTGTAATAAGGCTATGTCTGAATCAGCATCAGATCCTATTTTCTTTGCTTCAATTTGACGACCATCTTTCAGTGTTATTAATATTTCATCTGCTTTTTCAATAACATGATTATTAGTAACAATATAACCTTCCTTAGCATCAATAATAACCCCTGAGCCTAAACCACGAAATGGGCGCTGCTGTGCTTGATTAGGGTTTTGATTGGGATTACCAAAAAATCTAAAAATATTAGGTACACTTTGTTTGACTTCGTGAGTACCTTTGACTGCAATACTGACTACAGCAGGAGTCGACTTCTCTAGCATTGGCGCAAGGCTAGGCATTTCTTGGCCTTCAACATTGCTTGGCCAAATAGAGTACGCTTGGGCAGTAAGTGGAATAAGGGAGCTGGAAAGCAATGCTGCGCCAAGCACAGCAGATAAGGAAATAATTGACAATTTTTTCATATGGATGAATTCTCCTAAACTTAATTGAATCAACTTTATTTTAAGTTGATCTACCTCCAAATAGACTGAATAAAATAGGTTTAGTTCAGAAATGCATTTTGTACATTTGTAACACTATGTTTCTGAAGGATATAATAAATAAGTTAGATGTATACCAACTTATTAGGTGTTTTTTTGTTTTTGGTCGATAAATAAGCCACTTGCTTCATTAGAGTAATCTAACGGTGCTTCTGTACTTGAGTCATCTTGTTGAGTACTACGTTTTTCATGTCGTAAGCCCGCAGTCTGAGCTAACTGTTCTTGTGTTTCTTGTGAGAAAAAAGGCATTCCTTCAGTATCAGTAGTTGTTACACGTTGTAATAACTGTGTGCTTTCTTTCATTTGTTTCATTGCGGTTTGGCAAGTATTGTTCATTTGATCTAATAAACTAGCTGAGCTTGCAAGATGCTCGGCAACATCTAATTTATATTGAGATAAAGCGGCTTCACTGTTACTTACTTGTTCAGATAATTTACGTTGTTCTTGGTTTGAAGATGACAAAAAATGATTGGCAATAAAACCAACAATTGCACCAACTACAAAAATGATCAATGCGCTTAATACTGTCATAGGATTACCTTAAAATGTATGGATATAAAATTTGTGATAAATTAACGCTGTTATAGTTTACAATAATACCAAATTAATTAAATTTGTCTCTAAGTAAGGTGTTATCTGTTTAGTATAATATAGTGCGAGCATTATTTTGTGTAGCGATAACTTAACTTATTGATTAAATATGTTGGTAATTTTTTCTTTTTCAAGTAAGTTTTCTTCATTAAGTAAATAACAACAAATTCAACATGGTTCATTCATGATTAAACTCTCTCCCATTGATAAATATAAGCAAGACTTAAAAAAAGATGATTTCCTTTTTGATGCGGCTCAAGAAAATGCAGTAAAGCATTTACAACGGTTATATGAAGATTTACAAACCAAACCGGTAGAAATCTCTAGCTTTAAAAAAGTTTTAAATAGCTGGAAAAAAGTCTATAAAAAACAAAATGAAAAATCCATAAAAGGACTATATTTTTGGGGTGGGGTAGGCCGAGGTAAAACATACTTAGTTGATACTTTTTATGATTGCTTGCCATTTGATAATAAGATGCGCGTACATTTTCATCGTTTTATGCATCGTGTTCATCAAGAGCTCAAAGAATTAACAGGACAATCAGATCCGTTAAAAATTATAGCGAAAAAGTTTGCCAAAGAAACACGAATAATTTGTTTCGATGAGTTTTTTGTATCCGATATTACCGATGCTATGATTTTAGGATCTTTATTTGAAGAACTCTTTGCTCATAATGTTATTTTAGTCGCAACTTCAAATATTGTTCCTGATGAACTTTATCGCAATGGTTTACAACGTGAACGTTTCTTACCGGCGATTAAATTGATTAATGAAAATACTGAGATTGTAAACGTTGATAGCGGTGTCGATTATAGACTTCGTACTTTAGAGCAAGCTGAAATTTACCATTACCCACTCGATCAAAAAGCCACTGATAATTTACATTATTATTTCAAGCAACTTTCATCTGAGGCGATTGAAGCAGGGGTAGACATTGAAATAAATAACAGACAACTTCCGACTGTGCTTGTGTCTGACGGTATTGTGTATTTTGATTTTTCTGTATTGTGTGAAAGTGCTCGTAGTCAAGGTGATTACATGAAAATCAGTCAAATATATCACACTGTATTAATGGCAAATGTTAAGCAAATGGGACGAGAAAGTGATGATAGTACTCGACGTTTCATTGCATTAGTTGATGAATTTTATGAGCGGAATGTAAAACTAATTATGTCGGCAGAAATGCCTTTAAAAGAGTTATATAGCGGTGGAAATTTAGCCTTTGAATTTAAACGCTGTTTAAGCCGCTTGCAGGAAATGCAGTCACATGATTATTTGGCGAGTGAACATTTACCTTAACTGTCCCTCTATTCGTGGCAAAATTTAATTCCGAAGAGATCATTAATCTCTTCGGGGTGTTCAATTTAGCTATTTACCGTTAGTTTTTTAATATAAAAGTGTATATAACTTACGGCGGTATTTAGTGGCGATAGCATCACCATCAGGTAGGGCTTTTAATACATCTAAGAAGAGTGTTTTGCTTTTATCTTTAGTATTAACTTCACCCGCTTGAACTAAACGAAATAATATTTTCAGAGCGTCTTCATGGCGGTTTACTTGGCTATATTGACTAGCAAGTTGATGCTGAATACTAATGTCATTTGGATTATTTGCTAAATCTGCTTCTAAAACTTGAATTTCCGGCGAATTAGCCGCTTGATTTGCTAGTTCTAGTTTAGCTAATAACGCTTGATAATAACTATCTTGATCAACCATCTTTATGGTGTCTAATAACGTTTGAGCCGCTTCTATCTTTCCTGTTTGTATATTGATATCAATTAACGTTAATTTGATATCAGCGCGTAGCTCATCAAGTTGATAGGCCTGGGTAATTAAACTTTGTGCTTCAATGATATTATTTTCGGTTAACGCCGATTTTGCTTGAGCGAGTAATATATCTTCTGGTTTTGGCAGGTGCTTATCTAAAAAAGTTGCAATAGCCTCGTCTGTTTGTGGTCCTGAAACGCCATCAATAGGTTGACCATTTTGCACTAGAATAGCGGTAGGCAAACCTTGAATACCAAATTGTTGCGCTATTTGTTGTTGTGTTTCACAGTCGACTGTCGCCATTAGTATTTGATCTATAAATGGAGCAGTTTTCGCGGCTAACTTGTTTTTTAATTCAACGCTTTCAGGGATTTGTTGCGCCCAAAAAGCAACGAGTACTAATTTATTTTTAGATTCGTCTAATACTATTTGTTGAAAGTTTTCTAAAGTAATTGCAATCATATTTGAATTCGCTATGTGTTCTGTTTAAATTATTTATTTTTGACAAATGATGTTAAAGCACGCTATTTCTAACCTAACAAAAACCATAATAGGCCAAAGCCTAAAATTAAACGATAAATGACAAAAGGCATCATACCAAGTTTATTTAATAAAATAAGGAAGTAATGAATGCAAGCATAGGCGCTAATAAAAGCGAGAAAACTTCCAAGGGCTATTGCTTGCCAGTCAACATCCTCTGTTGATAATATTAATTTAAGGGTTAGATAGCTACCAGCCATTGCAATGGCTGGGATTGATAATAAAAATGAAAAACGGGCTGCATTATCTCTAGATAAACCGAGCATTAATCCGATTGTCATCGTAATACCTGAACGAGAAGTGCCTGGAATAAGCGCGATAGCTTGTGCTAAACCAATTAACATTGCGCCTTTAAAGCCTAATTTTTCCAGTGGCTTATGAACTTTTCTATTACCGGCTCTTACATCGGCAAAACCTAATAAAAAGCCAAATAATATTGTGGTAAGTGCAATAATGAGTGCCGAGCGTAAATGTTCTTCTATTAAATCTTTACCTAGTAAACCAAATAAGCCGGCTGGCACAGTGGCAAAAAGAATCCACCAAGCAAGTTTTCCTTCAAATTTAATATGACTATCTGTATTACTTTTAGCCGGGCCTATATTCAATGTACCCAGCCAGGCAACAGACATTGTTCCTAATTCTTTACGAAAGTAGAGCATTACTGCTAATAAAGTGCCTACGTGCACAGCAACATCAAATGCTAGTCCTTGATCTTGCCAACCTAAAATTTGAGAGGGTAATATTAAATGAGCAGAGCTGGAAATGGGTAAAAACTCTGTTAAGCCTTGCAGTAAAGCTAAAATAATAATTTCTAAAGTAGTCATAATATTCTATTTTGCCTTTTTTATTTAGGTGATTACCAACAATTTTTAACGATTTTTAGGTGTTGGCTAGTCTTATTATAATTTTTCCAAAGTCTTTGATAGCTGAGCTTTAATAGAGGATGAATAAGCGTTGGCGCTATTTCACTTAATGGCCAAAGTACAAACGCATTTTTATCTATTTCTTCTCTAGGTAATTGTGCTGGAGTGTCAATTATTAAGTCGTCGTAGAGTAATAAATCAAGATCTAAGGTTCTAGGACTAAACTTTTTCGCATCAAGTGTTCGTCCATAATCAATTTCAATATTACGTAACTTACTTGCTACTTGCTCTACACTACATTGAGTTTTTATACCGATAACCATATTGTAAAATGCGTTACCACTAAAACCGATAGCTTCACTTTCAAATAAAGATGATAATGACAGTTGTGAAAAAGGAATATTAAAAGCGATAGCAAGTGCTTCAAGGCCATGTTTAACATGGTATTCACGCTCAATATTACTACCTAAAGAAATATAAATATCAGCCATTATTTTGTAGTTTCATTATGAAATTTAGTTTGTTCAAGCGTACCACGTTCAATCTCTACACCCACAGTAATAGCATTATGTACTGCACCGGGTTTACCAATAGCGAGTCGTAACCAAGGGATGTGAAACTGTGACATTAAATAACTTGCCATACGCTCAGCTAAAGTCTCTAATAAATCGACAGGGTTTTCATTAGCAAATACTGCTATTGCTGTAGATATTTCTGCATAATCTAACGTTTTTTCAAGTTCATCATTTTCAGCTGCTTTTGCTGTATCCCAAGCCATATCTACATCAATAACTAAGGTTTGTTTAATTTCTTTTTCCCATTGAAAAAAACCAATGGTGGTTTGAATAGCCAACCCTTTGATAAAAACCTTGTCCATTTGTTACCCATTGAATAATTTTTACAAAATAAAAAGCGAGTTTACCTGTGCAAGTGTAGAAAAACTAGCAGATAACAAGATAGAATAAAGAAAATTGTTATATTTGTGATAATTCTTATTATTATGTTGCTATTAACCTTTGCCATGATCATTGTTGCTTATTTATTAGGCTCCATTTCAAGTGCTATTCTAGTGTGTAGAGTGCTTGGTTTGCCTGATCCTAGAACTACGGGTTCAAATAACCCTGGTGCAACAAATGTTTTAAGGATAAGTAATAAATTAACGGCTGCTACTGTATTGTTTTTGGATATATTAAAAGGCACTTTACCCGTATGGAGTGCCTATTTTTTGAAGGTCGAACCTTTAGATTTGGGGATTATTGGTGTGGCAGCTTGCTTAGGCCATATGTATCCCATATTTTTTAATTTTCGAGGGGGTAAAGCCGTTGCTACTGCTTTAGGTACTTTATTACCTATTGGTTTAGGCTTAGGTTTTTTATTAATTATTACTTGGTTAACAGTGGCAAAATTAACTAAATATTCAAGTTTAGCCGCTATTGTTACTGTTTCTTTAGCACCACTGTATATTTTCATATTAAAGCCGCTTTATGTTTATCCTGCTTTAATGTTGAGTGCGTTAATTATATTACGTCATAAAGATAATATTGTGCGCTTACTAAAGGGCACAGAAAGTAAAATCTCTACAAAAATAAACTAGTCGGTTTAACTTATTGCCTATCACGGTATGGCTTTAAACTGCAGGTAAGCTATCTAACGACCAACGAGGGCTCGCTTTAAAAGTTAGATCTGCGTGTGTTCCCGCTTTTAATCTTTGTAAGCCTGCATAAGCAATCATAGCGCCATTATCAGTACAAAATTCAGGCCTAGGATAAAATACACTACCGCCAAGTTTTTTAGTTGTAATGGCCAGTTTTTCTCGTAGTGCGGTGTTTGCACTAACACCACCAGCAATGACTAATCGATTTAAATCTTCTTGCTGTAAAGCGCGTTTACATTTTATTGCTAAGGTATCAACTACTGCTTGTTGAAAAGCATTAGCAATCTCTGCATGGGTTTGTTTAAGTATATCGTCTGCTAAACTTTTACCATCTGAAGAGAAACACTCTTTTCGAACTAACGTACCGGCTGCCGTTTTTAAACCGCTAAAACTAAAATCTAACCCGGGTCTGTCTGTCATAGGACGAGGTAATTTGAATCTACCAGCAACACCTGATTCGGCCATTTTTGATAACGCAGGGCCGCCTGGGTAGTCTAGCCCTAACAATTTCGCTGTTTTATCAAAAGCTTCACCTGCAGCATCATCAACAGATTCACCTAGTAATTTATATTGGCCAATGCCGTCAACACGTACCAGCATAGTGTGGCCGCCTGAAACGAGTAGCGCAACAAATGGAAATTCAGGGACATCATCTTCTAGCATAGGGGCTAATAAATGACCTTCCATATGATGGACAGGTACCGCTGGTAAGTCCCAACCATAAGCTAAACTTCTACCAATTGAACAGCCAACTAATAATGCGCCAACAAGCCCAGGGCCTGCAGTGTAAGCTACGCCGTCTAGATCTTGAGGTGTTAAGTTAGCTTCTTTTAATACGGCTTTAATTAAAGGTATTGTTTTGCGAACATGATCACGAGAAGCCAGTTCAGGCACAACACCACCGTAATCAGCATGCACAGCAATTTGACTATAAAGCTGATGGGCTAATATACCTTCAGGACGATCGCCTTGCCCGTCATCGTAAATAGCAATACCTGTTTCGTCGCAAGAAGTTTCAATACCTAAAATTCGCATAAAATTATTTTTGATTCACTTAAAAGAGGGGATTTTACCTGTACTAGTGACATTTCGCCAGTATATTTAATGCTGACGTGATATTAACCTTTACATCACTAATCACTTAGCAGTAGAATATGGCACCCATTTTTGATAGAGCGGGTGTAAACAAGATCGAGTTTATTTTTTAAGTATAAAGAATAAACTGAAGAATCGAAGTTAAACACCGATTTATATAGATATAATACTAAGGTAAAAAAGTACATGCCAGTAATTAAAGTAAGAGAAAACGAACCATTTGACGTAGCATTACGTCGTTTTAAACGTTCATGTGAAAAAGCAGGAATCCTTTCTGAAGTTCGTCGTCGCGAATCTTATGAAAAGCCGACTTGGGAACGTAAACGTAAAAAAGCAGCTGCTGTTAAACGCGCAGCGAAAAAAGTTTCTCGTGAGAACGCACGCCACGTTCGCATGTACTAAACATTCTTTTTTAGAATGTCCTTAGTAGCCTTTGGAGAATGTTAGATGTCACTTCTAATTCAACTTCAAGATGAAATGAAAAATGCCATGCGTGCCAAAGACAAATTACGTCTTGGCGTTATTCGTATGGCACTATCTGCAATTAAACTTGCTGAAATTGATCATAATACCGAAGCAACTGATGAGAACGTTATTGCGGTTTTAACCAAAATGGTTAAGCAGCGTAAAGAATCTATCAAGATGTTTACTGACGGTGGTCGTGATGAATTAGCAGCCAAAGAAGCCGAAGAAGTGAGTGCATTAGAGTTCTTTCTTCCTCAGCCTTTAACTAATGCAGAAATTAACGATTTAATTAATCAAGCTATTACAAATACTGGTGCCGCCTCAATGGCTGACATGGGTAAGGTAATGGCAACATTAAAGCCTTTGATGCAAGGTAGAGCCGATATGGGCGCTGTAAGTGGGCAAATAAAAGCCGCTTTAAACTAGCGTACTATGCGGAAATAAAAGCGTAGCAAGGGTAAATAGTTTATAAAAAGCCGTAATAACTTTAGTTATTACGGCTTTTTTATTGAGTTTTTATTTTTTAAATGTTGACCAATATTCAGCTTTTAAAATTCCACGCTCAATCATTCCGCCAATGCCTTGCATACCGCCAGTATGTAATAAAATAATACGCTCGCCTTTAGCAAAATATCCTTGCTCAAGTAAATCAAGAAAAGCTAGTACCATCTTTCCTGAATAAACCGGTTCAAAGTCAACACCAGTTATGCGATTAAATTCAAGTATACGGTTGGCGTCTAAAGGTGTAAATTTTGCATAGCCACCACGGTGAAAATTAGTGAGTAATTGCCAGTTGTTATGTTTTTTTACTGGCTCAGGGAGTAATTGTTGTATTGTGTTTTTCAGATACTCAGCTTCTTTTAATACAGCAACTCCTAGCAATTTATGTAAGTTAGCATTTGAGTTGAGGTCCCCCGTGATAAGACCCGCTAAAGTGCCACCACTACCTACTGGCGTGATTAATGTGTCGTACTCAGTTTGTTTATTTAATTCTGTGATTATTTCTGCAACACCTTTAATTGCTAGTGTGTTACTGCCACCCTCGGGTACTATAAAGTAATTAGGGTACTGTCGTTGTAATTCGGTTAAATAATCAGTGTCGTGCCTGCGACGGTAAGTTTTTCGATCAACAAAGTGTAGCTTCATTCCCCAATGCTTAGCCCATGTTAATGTGCAATTACTGGCATAATGTTGTTCACCACGAATTAAGCCTATACAAGGGATGTTTCTTTGAAAACAAGCAAATGCTAACGCATGTATGTGGTTTGAATAACTGCCTCCAAAACTAAGTACTCCATTAATATTATTACTTTGCAATACATGTTCTAGGTTGTACTTAAGTTTTCGCCACTTATTACCTGAAATAGTTGGATGAATGTTATCATCACGTTTTACTTGAATTAATACTTCATGTTTTGTAAATAGTGGATGATGTAAGGGTTGCAGCTTGGATAAAGTGGTCATGGTAGATAAGTAATATTGTTGTAACTATTAATGGTTTGTGTAAAATACAATCAAATGATGAGAATATAGTGTATGAGTGCTAAGCTATATAGGAAGTATACATTGAATGTTAAAACGAGAGTTAGATAATATTTTATGTCATGTTTTTTAACAGTCAAGACAAAAATAAATGCTATTATTTTCTTTGTTACTGATATTTAATGAGTTTTATTTGTTGGCATTGTATTTGCTTTATCTATTGTAATGAAATCTATACCGTTTTATAGAATCCAATTGTTGACCCTCGTCAGGGTTTAAGGAAAGTAGTATGAGTTCTAAAATTATAAATGTTGTTTTGGTTTGTTTGTTTACTCTTTGTATTGCAGGAAAAGCGAATGCAGGGTTAATTGTTGGTGATTTATATGCTGATGACGCTGGAGTTCAATGGGAGTATGTAGGCTCTTACGACTTAATTCCTTCAGAAATTGAATTTACACTACCTACAGATGTCGAAATCTTAAACGGTGCTAATACTGAAATATCTAACTTTAATGGTATTGAAGCTGCAATATATAACTTTGGTACTCTTATGGGTGATCAAGAGTACGCTATAAGCACTATTGATATTAATATCTTTGTCATGCTTGGTTTAGATATTTCCGAATATACCGTGAACCATGAGGCTTGGTATGATATTTATGGAGGAGCAGTCAATGGGGTTAACGTTGGAGTAGTATCAAAAGATGAGTCTTATGTTGAGCCTAATGATTTCTATAATGTTGATGGTGCATTCTCAGCTTATATTGGTGATCGCGCAGTTGTTGGGGCTAATATAAATTATGTTTTTAAATCTGTTACTACATCAGTTCCTGAGCCTTCAACACTTGCTATTTTTACACTGGCTTTAATTGGATTAACCGCTCGTCGTTTTAAAAATAAATAGTACTTTACGTACTTAATTGTAGCGGTGTCGCTCGACATCGCTATTTATCATTATTAATCTAGTAAAATCGTCTTATTTAGCCCTCATCTAAACACTTAATATTAAAACTAATCATTAAGATCAAACTTATAGCAAATAATCTTTATTATTCTGATGGACTCCATTGACTTTATGGCTAAACTAGTCGATAAAAGGTAGTTAACACAAATTTTATTTAAATAATATTAGTTCAGTTTAATTTATAGTATTTTATTATTAGCCATTCATTGAGTATTGTTAAATACTTTTCAAGGTATGGTAAGCCAAATTATTAGGAAGGTTGTCTATGGAAAATTATACTAACCCAGCAAATGCAAAAGTAACCAATGTTATAGGTGAAGTGCATACTGATTTGGCTGAAAATACTATATTACAAGTTGGTGATATTATTCAATCAGGCTCGACTGTTAACTTAACAGATGGCAGTGAACTTATATTAACTTTTGCTAATGGTAGCCAGCATAGAGTGTCTAACTCTGAAGGAGAGTTAATAGACGAAGTGATTGTAGATATAGCTGCTACTGAAAGCGTTACTGAAGTTGTTGACAGTACTGATATAGATAATCTTCAAAATGAAATAGATTCAATTCAGGAGCTAATTGCTTCTGGAGATGATGCTGATCTTCCTGAAACAGCTGCTGGTATAGTAGGAAATGAAGGAACAGGTTTCGTTACTGTGAGTAGAACGGGTGATGAAACTTTAGCACAAGCGGGATACGATACTGTAGAACAAGCTACAGCAATTCCTTTACCTGTCAATTTTGAAGCAGATACTACTAATGAACAAGTTCCTGTTGTAGATCCTGAACCACCAGTAGCTGAGCCAGAACCTGAACCAGAACCAGAACCTGAGCCAGAGCCAGAGCCAGAACCTGAGCCAGAACCAGAACCTGAGCCAGAGCCAGAACCAGAACCTGAGCCAGAACCTGAGCCAGAGCCAGAACCTGAGCCAGAACCAGAACCTGAGCCTGAGCCAGAGCCAGAACCTGAGCCAGAACCAGAACCTGAGCCAGAACCAGAACCTGAGCCAGAGCCAGAACCAGAACCTGAGCCAGAACCAGAACCTGAGCCAGAACCAGAACCTGAGCCAGAGCCAGAGCCAGAACCACCGGTATCGGATCTGGTTGATGGTGATGAAAGTGTCACCACGTTAGAAGATACACCGGTGTCTGGTAACTTACTGCTCAACGCTGCCAGTACTGATGGTCCGTTAAGTGTGGTTGATTTTACTATCAATGGCACCGTCTACACGGTAGGCGATACAGCAACGTTCACCGAAGGCACCCTAACCGTTAGCGGTGATGGCGCGTATACCTTTAGGCCAAGTGATGATTATCATGGCGCAGTGCCAGCGGTTACCTACACGGTCAAAGATGGCTTGGATGATATTGATACCTCGACGTTGACCATTGAGGTCACGCCGGTAACAGATCTGGTTGATGGTGATGAAAGTGTCACCACGTTAGAAGATACACCGGTGTCTGGTAACTTACTGCTCAACGCTGGCAGCACTGATGGTCCGTTAAGTGTGGTTGATTTTACTATCAATGGCACCGTCTACACGGTAGGCGATACAGCAACGTTCACCGAAGGCACCCTAACCGTTAGCGGTGATGGCGCGTATACCTTTACGCCAAGTGATGATTATCATGGCGCAGTGCCAGCGGTTACCTACACGGTCAAAGATGGCGTGGATGATATTGATACCTCGACGTTGACCATTGAGGTCACGCCGGTAACAGATCTGGTTGATGGTGATGAAAGTGTCACCACGTTAGAAGATACACCGGTGTCTGGTAACTTACTGCTCAACGCTGCCAGCACTGATGGTCCGTTAAGTGTGGTTGATTTTACTATCAATGGCACCGTCTACACGGTAGGCGATACAGCAACGTTCACCGAAGGCACCCTAACCGTTAGCGGTGATGGCGCGTATACCTTTACGCCAAGTGATGATTATCATGGAGCAGTGCCAGCGGTTACCTACACGGTCAAAGATGGCGTGGATGATATTGATACCTCGACGTTGACCATTGAGGTCACGCCGGTAACAGATCTGGTTGATGGTGATGAAAGTGTCACCACGTTAGAAGATACACCGGTGTCTGGTAACTTACTGCTCAACGCTGCCAGCACTGATGGTCCGTTAAGTGTGGTTGATTTTACTATCAATGGCACCGTCTACACGGTAGGCGATACAGCAACGTTCACGGAAGGCACCCTAACCGTTAGCGGTGATGGCGCGTATACCTTTACGCCAAGTGATGATTATCATGGGGCAGTGCCAGCGGTTACCTACACGGTCAAAGATGGCTTGGATGATATTGATACCTCGACGTTGACCATTGAGGTCACGCCGGTAACAGATCTGGTTGATGGTGATGAAAGTGTCACCACGTTAGAAGATACACCGGTGTCTGGTAACTTACTGCTCAACGCTGCCAGCACTGATGGTCCGTTAAGTGTGGTTGATTTTACTATCAATGGCACCGTCTACACGGTAGGCGATACAGCAACGTTCACGGAAGGCACCCTAACCGTTAGCGGTGATGGCGCGTATACCTTTACGCCAAGTGATGATTATCATGGCGCAGTGCCAGCGGTTACCTACACCGTCAAAGATGGCTTGGATGATATTGATATCTCGACGCTGACCATTGCCGTGACGCCAGTCTCTGATCTGGTTGATGGTGATGAAAGCGTCACGACGTTAGAAGATACACCCGTGTCAGGTAACGTACTGGCCAATGGTGCCAGCACCGATGGTCCGTTAAGTGTGGTTGATTTTACCATCAATGGCACAGTTTACACGGTGGGTGATACCGCGAATTTAACCGAAGGCACGCTCACCATTGGCGCAGATGGCGCGTATACCTTCACGCCAAGTGATGATTATCATGGGGCAGTGCCGGTTGTCACGTACACCGTCAAAGATGGCTTGGATGATATTGATACCTCGACGTTGACCATTGCCGTGACGCCAGTTTCTGATCTGGTTGATGGTGATGAAAGCGTCACGACGTTAGAAGATACGCCCGTGTCAGGTAACGTACTGGCCAATGGTGCCAGCACCGATGGTCCATTAAGTGTGGTTGATTTTACCATCAATGGCACAGTTTACACGGTGGGTGATACCGCCAACTTAACCGAAGGCACGCTTACCATTGGCGCAGATGGCGCGTATACCTTCACGCCAAGTGATGATTATCATGGGGCAGTGCCGGTTGTCACGTACACCGTCAAAGATGGCTTGGATGATATTGATACCTCGACGCTGACCATTGCCGTTATTCCTGCAGAGAATATTCCGCCAGTTGCTACGGATGATGGTTTTATTATAGATCAAGGGGGAAGTGTCACTGGTAATGTCATATCACATGATGATGGTGATGGAGAAAGTGATCATGACGGTGGTGATGGTTCGATACTTGTTTTAACGCAAGTTAACGGTGATGATTTAGTGTTTGGTGCTGATGGTACTGCCAGTGTTATGGTTGATGGTGGAACATTAACTATAAATTCAGCGGGTGATTTTACTTATCATAATAGTGAAGGGTATGTTCTAGGTGCTGATTATCCAAGTTTTGATTACACGTTAAGTGATGGAACTGATACAGATACTGCTACCGTCACAATTGATATTATTGATTCTGCTCCAGTTGCTGTGAATGATTATAATTATCTAAGTTTTACTGATTTAAGTGATTTTGGTAGAAGTGATATTACAGGTAGTTCAAGTATTGGTGGTAATGTTATAACCGGTAGAACTTCAGACGATCATATGGATACTTCTGATGATGGATTGGCCACGATCGTTAAGTTTAATTATAATGGTTCAGATTATACCTTTAATGATGATGTAACCTCTCATACTATTGTAACTACTTTTGGTACTTTCATAATGGATAACACAGGAGAGTATTCTTTTGAGTTACCAATAGGCACAGAAGTTTCTGAAATACCTGATAACATTAATATTGTTTATACAATAGAGGATAGCGATACAAATAATCCTGAAACAGATGATGCAACACTAGAAATAAACTTTATATATACAAATGAGGTGACTAGCTCATCTCGGACTTCTTCAGAAGAGAATCTGATAGAGATACCTGATGTTATTGACGTCCAAGGTAAAGAAGCGACGGTTCAATCAACTAATTATGATATGAGTGAACTTCTTAGTGGAGTAAATAATGAAAGTATCGAAAATTATATGCAGTTTGACGGTTTAGTTGAAAATAGCGACTTAGCTAAAACAGAAGAAAATGATGGGCAGTCTAATAAAGATGAACTGACATTAGAAACAGAAATTCAAGATGTAGCTAAAGAGGCTGAAGCTGAAACATTAGTGACAAACGGCTTCTTACAAGAAGGGGCTATATTGATAAGTGATGCATCTCCAGAAAATGTACCACAACAAATTGAACTTGACTCTAACGAGAATATATAATCATCTGATAATATAAGTAAATGATATAAAAAAGATCTAATGGTGTAGTATGTCTGAATAACATCATTAGGTCTTTAGCCGAGTTCAGGTTAATTAGATAGTAAATTTATTTTAAGGGATAAAATACTTCGTGCAATCAACAGTGCAACCGTCATCAGAATGGTCAATCAATGCTTCGCAAAAGTTAAGTTCAGATCCCTTATTAGATAGTTTAGTGCTCCTCACTGAGCATTTTGGGAATCCTTGCTCTGCTGATGCGCTTTCAGCTGGCTTACCCTTAACAGAAACAAATTTAACACCTGAACTATTACCTCAAGCAGCTTCTAGAGCGGGCTTAAGTGCAAAGCTTGTGCGCAAAGGCTTAAACGAACTTCCTTCAATGTTATTGCCTTGTATTTTAATGCTTAAAGATAAAAAAGCGATAGTATTACAAGAACTTGATATTGAAAATAATAAGGCGATAGTTTCTTTACCTGAAACAGGTGGAGAAGAACAATTAAGTATTGAAGAGCTCGAATCAAGCTTTGTTGGATATTTGTTTTTAATAAAACAACAATATCGTGGGGATAGAAATTTCGATGTTCATCATGATAATTCTAAAGAACATTGGCTATGGGAAAAAATTAAAAATACTTCATCTATTTACCGTGATGTCATAATAGCCTCAATAATGGTAAATATTTTTGCATTAGTTTCACCGCTGTTTGTGATGAATGTGTATGACAAGGTTGTTCCTAATTTAGCCTTTGAATCTCTTTGGGTTTTAGCTATCGGTGCAGGTATCGCTTATATATTTGATTTAGTACTAAAACAATTACGTGGTTATTTGATTGATGTTGCGGGTAAAAAAATTGATATAGAAGTTTCTTCTAAACTGTTTGCAAAAGCAATAGGTATGCCACTTGAAAAGCGCTCACCCAGTGTTGGTGGTATGGCTAAGCAAATAGGTGAGTTTGATAATGTTAGAGAATTCTTATCGTCAGCCACCATTAGTGCTGTGGTTGATTTACCTTTCGCACTGCTCTTTATGTTCTGTATCTGGCTTGTCGCTGGTGATTTGGTAATGTTTCCTATTATCGGCTCTTTCCTTATTATTGGTTATACCTTGTTAAATCAGTCGAAACTAAAAGCGGCGATTGAAGAAACTAATAAATTTTCAAGTTTACGACATGGTCATTTAATTGAATGTTTGAGTACATTAGAATCTATTAAGGCGAATGGTGCAGAAGGTGTTGTTCAAAATGCATGGCAACAAATGATAGGTCATACTTCTACTTGGTTGCTTAAATCCAAAATAATTACTAATTCAGTGTTAAACTTTGCCAGTTTTATCGTGCAAATATCGGTTGTTGCAGTAGTTGTTTTAGGTGTATATCGTGTATCAGAAAACTTAATATCAATGGGCGGAATTATTGCTGCTGTGATGTTAACAGGCAGAGCTATATCACCTGTCGCTAAACTTGCAGGCTTAATGACTCGCTCTAATCAAACCTTAAGTGCATTAAAACAACTTGATATTTTAATGGATCAGGAAGGTGAGTTTGAAGATAAAGCGCATTTAGTGAGCAGAAATAAGCTAGCGGGTAATATCAATGCTGAAAATGTGAGTTTTAAATACCCTAATTCAGACATTCCCTCTTTACAACCAATGTCTGTAAAGATAAAGCAAGGTGAAAGAATCGCAATTGTTGGACATAATGGTTCAGGTAAAACCACATTAGCTAAATTATTACTTGGACTCTATCAACCAAGTCAAGGATCCATACAGTTTGACGGTTTGAATTATCAACAAATACACCCAAGTGATTTACGCAAGAATATTGGTTATCTACCACAAGATATTGTGTTATTTCACGGTACTATTAGAGATAATATCCTCTTTGGTACTAGACAGGTTACTGAATACCAATTGATTCGGGCGGTGCAGCTTTCTGGTGTCAATATTTTTACCGATCATAATAGCCAAGGACTTGATCAACAAGTTGGTGAGAGTGGGAACGCACTGTCACGTGGGCAAAGGCAGTCTATTGTGCTAGCAAGAGCAATCTTAAATTCACCTCAAATATTACTATTAGATGAGCCAACTGCTAGTCTTGATGCTCGCGCTGAAAAGCAATTTATTAAATCAATACATGCGACGGCTAGAGATCGTACCATGCTATTAATCACGCATAAAATGGACTTGTTAAAACTGGTTGATAGAATCCTTGTTTTGGACAAAGGTAAACTAATAATAGATGGCCCAAAGGATGAGGTACTAGCAAAACTAAAAGGCAATCAATTAAATCAAGAGACAAGCGCATGAAGGTGAGTCAACAAGATTTAGAGATGGCTGATGATGTCTATGGGGCAATGTTAACTGAAGTGCCAAGTTTACATCGACTAACTATTTGGGCTATGGCTAGTTTACTTTTGTGTTTTCTTGTGTGGGCCTATTTTGCCGCACTACAGCAAGTCACATCGGGCATAGGTAAAATTATCCCTTCAACACAAGTTCAAATTGTTCAAAGTTTAGATGGTGGCGTATTACAAGAGCTATTTGTACAAGAAGGTATGCAAGTTGTGAAGGGGCAACCTATAGCAAGAATTGATGATACCCGTTTTAGATCAGATTTTGCAGAACAAAAACAAGAGGTTAGCAGTTTGCGTGCTAATGTAATTAGGCTTAGAGCTGAACTTTCAAGTATATTAATTGGCCATAATGAGCAATGGCAGCGTCAAATAGACATTGATAAAAAAATACCTATTTATCCTGATGATCTTGTCGAAAATGCTAAATTTATGGTTGAAAGACAAAAAGAAGAATACTCAGGAAGGTTAGACAATTTAATAAATCAACTAGCGATTCAAGAGCAACAAATTCAACAAAGAGAACAAGAAATTGCTGAATTAGATTCTAAAATCAACACTTTGAAAATAAGCTATCAAATAGCAAGTAAAGAGCTTGATCTTACTCGACCGCTTGCCGAAAAAAATATAGTTTCTAAAATAGAATTATATAAATTAGAACGCAGTGTTAATGAGCTTAAAGGGGAATTAAGTGCCGTACGCTTATTATCACCTAAATTAAAGTCTTCATTACAAGAGTCAATATTAAATCGTCGTGAAACGGCACTTGCTTATCGATCAGAAGCAAGAGCAAAGCTTAATGATATGCAAAATAAATTATCCCGGATTAATGAATCACAAGTGGGCGCTCAAGATAAAGTCACTAAAGCCTTAATATTGTCTCCAGTTGTTGGTACGATTAAAACAATTCATATCAATACATTAGGAGGAGTAGTAAAGCCAGGAGAAACAATTGCTGAAATCGTACCAACAGAAGATAAATTGATGGTAGAGGCAAAAATAAAACCAAGAGATATTGCTTTTATTTATCCGGGATTACCTGCAGTTGTTAAAATTACAGCCTATGACTTTACTCGATATGGTGGGTTGAAGGGTAAGGTCGAGCATATAAGTGCAGATACGACACAAGATGAGGAAGGTAATAGTTTTTACCTTATTAGAGTTCGTACTGATGCTTCAAGTATAAAGAATAAGAAAGGTGAAGCGATGCCAATCATTCCAGGGATGTTAACGGAAGTTGATGTCATCACTGGCAAGCGAACTATTTTAGAATATATTTTAAACCCCATCTTACGCGCGAACGAAGCTGCACTTAGGGAACGATAGCACTTAACTAAAATTAAGAATAAAAAAATAATACAAACAGGGAATATTTATGAATAATGTTGTTTTTAACTTGAATAAAATAGCAATACTTAGTGTTATAGGTTTATCGACATTGTGGTCTATTAGTAGTAATGCTCAAAGTTTAGAGCAAGCGGTTGCAGAAGCACTTGATACTCATCCTGATATTCGTCAGTCTTTTGCTCGATTTAAATCTAAAGAAGAAGATGTTAACCGTGCTTCAGCAGGGTATTTTCCTACTGTTGATTTAACCGCTGGTTATGGTTATGAATATACAGATACGCCAAGTAATAGAAGGAGCGACCTTAATAATAGTAACGGTCAAACTGAATTGGCGCGTGGTGAATTTGGCATTAGTATCAAACAAATACTTTTTGATGGCATGTTTACTAGTAATGAAATCGATAGAACTAAATTTGAAGCAAGTGCAGAGCAATGGACTCTAATTTCTAATGCTGAAGATCTCGCTTTACAAGTTGCTAAAGCATATTTAAATTTTATTAAAACAGAGCAACTCATTGAACTAGCGAAAACAAATATTGAGTCACATGAAATAATTTATCAACAAATAAAAGAACGTACTGATTCTGGATTAGGTAATATTGCTGATTTTTCTCAAGTTACTGGACGATTAGCTCGGGCACAATCAAATATGATATCGGCGCGTAATAATCACCTTGATGCAAGAACACAGTTTATTCGTTTAACAAACACATTACCTGAAAATTTAGTGATACCAGTACCTGATGCTGATATGTTACCTAAAGATAAAGAAAGAGGCTTAGATTTAGCGATCAAGCGTCATCCAGTCATTAAATCTGCTAAACAAGATATAAGGGCAGCACGTTCATTTAAAAGCGCCGTAAAATCAAGTTACTATCCAACATTATCGTTAGAGTTGGCAGCTAATTCTGATAATGATATCGGAGGCGAGAGTGGATTGAATCAGTTTGGGGCTGACGTTGGTGGTCACCGCAATGATGCCTCAGCAATGTTACGTCTGCGCTATAACTTTTATTCTGGTGGTAAAGATATTGCTAGTGAAAGAAGTGCAGCCTATAAAGTGTCAGAAGCACAAGATATTAATGCGAGTGCTCATAGGCAAGTAACAGAAAGTTTTGGTTTGGCTTGGAATGCCTTTAAAATGTTAGCTTTACAAAAAAAATATATAAAGCAACATGTTATAACCTCTAAAGATACGCAAGTAGCCTACAAGCAGCAATTTGATATTGGTCAACGAAATTTACTTGATCTACTTGATACTGAAAATGAACTGTTTCAAGCTCGTCAAGATTATTTAGATGCAGACTTTAATGAATTAAGTGCTAAATACCGTATATTAAATGCTACAGGACAATTACTAGACTCGTTAAGAGTGACTAAGTCAAACGCATGGAAGGGAGAGCACGAATATGAAGAAGGAGCATATAATGAATAAATTTTTACGGAACATAAGTAAATATATTCCAATATATTTAACTATTATAGTGACGAGTATACTGCTTAGTGCATGTGCTGATACACGTATTGTTGCCTTAGAGGATTCGGTTGAACAACAGTTCAATTTAACTGATGATGATAGTGATGGTGTAATAAAAGCGCGAGAGAAATGTGATGGAACTACCATTGGAGCTTCTGTCGATAATTACGGCTGTGGCACTAAGATATCTACTATAAAACCTTTGCAAATAAATATTAAATTTGAACGTAATTCTTCGGAAATACCTGCTGCCGCTTATGCTGAAATTAGTAAGTTAGCAGACATTTTGGGAAAAAATTCTGCAATTAATGTATTAATTGAAGGTCATACCAGTAAAATTGGTACTACTGCGTTGAATAAAACGCTTTCTAATGCTCGCGCCGAGGCTGTAGCTTTGGTGTTAGAGAATGACTTTGCAATTAATAAAAGTCGAATTTCTACTATTGGTTATGGTTTTGAGCGTTTAGAAGTCATGGGTGATACGGAGCAAGATCATGCAGTTAATCGTCGTATAATGGCCGAGATTTCAAATATAGAAAATATTGATGAACTCAAATGGACCATTTATACGGTAGACCAAGCTAATTAATTATAATGAGTAGTATTAAGAGCGATATTCTTTTTAAAAGTATTGGAATTAAATCTGTTCAAGTACTACTGATTATTATTTTTTCACCAGCTATTCTTGCTAAATCTATCTTGCCACTTGATGAAGAAAAAATCATATCATCGTTAACACAAAGCTATGGTGAAAGGGCGGGTAAACGAGGTAAGACTTGGTTTAAGTTAATGCAGCAGAAGTCAGGTATCTCTGAGTTTGAAAGACTAGAAGAAGTGAACCGTTTTTTTAATCTTTTTAGGTTTATTGACGATAAAATACTTTGGGGTGTAAGTAACTATTGGGCAACACCTATTGAGTTTATTGGTGTTAATGGCGGAGATTGTGAAGACTATTCAATAGCTAAATATTTTACATTATTAGAGCTTGGTATTGCGGATGAAAAAATGAGGATCACCATGGTAAAAGCGGTAAAACTGAATCAATATCATATGGTGCTTGCTTATTATGATACACCTAATGCCATGCCGTTAATATTAGACAATATTGACGGTGTTATTAAGCCGGCAAGTCAGCGAAACGATTTAATCCCAATATATAGTTTTAATGCTAGTCAACTATGGCTAAACAAAGAGAAGGGGCGTGGTGTGATTAGCGGAAAATCATCAAAACTGAAACTTTGGCGCGATTTACGAGAACGTATAACTACCTCAAAACTTAAACAACCCAAGCTAAAAATGGAGTTTTAAGATCATGACCTTATTTAGAGAAATAAACTCATTACTATTCGGACTGTTTTTATTAGTCATGACAAGTTTGGTTTATTTTCAATTTACCCAAACGCGTGATTTTATGAGTCAGCAAATGGAATCAGATTTAAATAATACAATTACTTCATTAGGACTAATGTTAAAGCCTCATCTTGAAACAGGAGATGTTGTTACCGCTGAAACCTTAGTGAATGTTATCTTTGAAGGTGGGTTTTATCGTAAAGTTACACTTAAATGGTTAGCTAATGATAAGGTGCAAGTTTGGGAGAATCCTATTCTTATCGAAGGGGTACCTCAATGGTTTATTAACTTAGATTTATTTAAATCTCAGAAAAAAGAAACATTAATTACTTCAGGTTGGATGCAGTTAGCAACTCTTGAAATAGAAGGGCACCCAGCGTTTGGCTATAAAGAGTTATGGCGTGTAATGAATGATACTGTGATGGTTTTATCGTTATTATTTATACTCTCTATTATTGTACTATGGTTTAAACTTAATCGTATTTTAAAGCCGTTAAACAATATTGCTATTCAAGCAAAGCAAATTTCAGAGCGTAAATTCAGTCATGATATTGAGTTACCAAAAACTACGGAGTTAAAAGATGTTGTTGGTGCCATAAACTCAATGTCAGGGCAATTAAAGCAAATATTTTCCACGTTAGATAAAGAAGTTAATGAACTCAAAGAAGATAAATTAATCGACCATGTTTCACAATTGCCTAATCGTCAATATTTGTCAGCACAAATCAATAATTGGTTAAATGAACCTGGTTTTGGTGGCCTTATATTAGCAAAATTTGACTGGCTAGAAGATATTTATACCAAGTATGGTTTTCAAGGACGAGATGAGATTATTAAGGTTGTTTCACAAAGAATGCAAACAGAGCTGCCTGAAATTGCGGATAGTGTGATCGCCCGCATTGCTAACACTGAGTTTGCTTTTTTAATTACTAAAGCAGAAAAAAGTACGATCGAATTATATTTACAGTCGTTAATCAGAATCATTAATCAAGAAATTACTAAAGCTGGCTGTACTTCTAATACGCGTTTTTCTCTAGGTATTAGCCAACGTATTGAGAACATGAATGCTTCTGATTTATTAGCGCAGTCAGATAATGCCTTACAACAAGCACAACAAACTAATAAAATAAGCTGTTGGATAGATTCTGAGCAACCGCAGAAATATAGTAGAGAACAATGGCGTAGTAAATTAGTCGACTCTATTAATAACAACTTTTTTATATTTCAATGGCAAGCTATTGTAAGTATATCGACACAAGAAATAATTCATCGGGAAATATATTGTCGATTAACCATTGATGAAAAAATAGTAACGGCGTCAGAATTTATGCCTTTTATTGAGTTGATGTCACTAGGTGCTCAACTCGATCAATGCTTATTAGAGTCAATTGAACAACAAAATATTTTAGCGAAAGCAGAAAAGGGTATCGCGATTAACCTTACTCATGATAGCTTACAAAACGCTGAATTTATTCAATGGTTAAGCGCATTTCTTACACGAACAATGTATGCGGAACGTATTTCATTTGAAATCCCTGAATCGGCAGCCATCAATCTATTTGAGCAATGTGTTCATTTGGCTGAAATTACTCGAGCTGCGGGGGCTAAAATAGGGATAGATCAATGTGGACGTCAAATTGGATCTTTAGACTACTTACATAAGTTACAACCTGATTATATTAAATTAGATTTATCATTTGCCTATTATGATAAGTTAAATCAGAACAAAGAGCTTTGCAGAGCACTTGTTAATGTCGCTAAAGGTTTGCAAATTGATGTCATTATTACCGGTATTGAAGATAAAGAGCAGTTAACACATTTTGATGCATTGAAGGTACAAGGGTATCAAGGGTATATTTCTCCGGTTGAAGATATATGAAAAGAGGTTAGAAGTGACTAATTTATCAATGTGGGCTCAGTACTACTATATTGATATGTCTATTTTATCTGCTTGAATGATGATTTTTGTCATTTTTTTAGCGAAAAAAATATTTTTTTGCAATTTATACAAAACAAGCAACACAAATTGGTAATACTGAGGTATCATTGTTCGATCTGTTATTCTAAAGTAATAACACGCTCTAATTAACTCGCATTTTCACAGGACATTTCGAGCTTATGTTTAAAAAATTACGCGGTATGTTTTCTAACGATTTATCAATTGACTTAGGTACAGCCAACACCCTTATTTATGTTAAAGATCAAGGTATCGTATTAGATGAGCCTTCAGTGGTTGCTATTCGTCAAGACCGTACCGGTGGCTCAAAAAGTGTTGCTGCTGTTGGTACTGCTGCAAAGCTGATGCTTGGCCGTACACCGGGTAATATTGAAGCGATACGCCCAATGAAAGATGGCGTTATAGCTAACTTTTTTGTTACTGAAAAAATGTTACAGCACTTTATAAAACAAGTGCATAGTAATAACTTCTTACGTCCTAGTCCTAGAGTCTTGGTCTGTGTTCCATGTGGTTCAACGCAAGTAGAGCGTCGTGCCATTCGTGAATCAGCGATGGGTGCAGGTTCTCGAGAAGTTCATTTAATTGATGAGCCTATGGCAGCAGCAATAGGTGCAGGTATGCCTGTATCTGAAGCAACGGGATCTATGGTAGTTGATATAGGCGGTGGTACTACAGAAGTCGGTATTATTTCTTTAAATGGTATCGTTTATTCGTCATCAGTGCGCATCGGTGGTGATAAGTTTGATGAAGCTATTATTAACTATGTACGTCGTAACTTTGGCAGTTTAATTGGCGAAGCTACTGCAGAGCGAATCAAGCATGAAATCGGCTCAGCTTATCCAGGTGATGAGTTAATTGAAATTGAAGTTCGTGGTCGTAACCTAGCTGAAGGTGTACCACGTAGCTTTACCTTAAATAACAATGAAATACTTGAAGCTTTACAAGAACCTCTAACAGGTATTGTTAGTGCTATTATGGTTGCCTTAGAACAGTCTCCACCTGAATTAGCTTCAGATATTTCAGAACGTGGAATGGTGCTTACTGGTGGTGGTGCATTATTAAAAGATATAGACCGTTTATTAATGGAAGAAACCGGTATTCCTGTTGTTGTGGCAGAAGATCCACTTACTTGTGTGGCAAGAGGTGGTGGTAAAGCACTCGAAATGATAGATATGCATGGTGGCGACCTTTTCTCCTATGAGTAAATGTAGTTAGTGCTTATTGCGCTTTAATTTAATTATTGTGGTCAAGGTATGTAGTGGCTGTTGTCACTCTGTACTTTTTCCTTTTACTTAAATTAAGGTATGCAAAAATTCAACTAGGTTAAATATTTTCTTTCTATGGTTTAAAAGTCATAAGTATTAATTTGTAATTAGAAGTTCGCAATTCATAACTGGTTTTCTATGAACCCAATTTTTAAACATGGTCCATCCCCACAGCACCGACTTGTCTTGGTGCTGTTTTGTTCTGCTCTATTAGTTTTTTTTGATCATAAAATGGCCAGTTTTGAATCATTGCGTGGTTATTTACAGTCTATGATCAGCCCTTTGCAATACCTTGCTAATTCACCGAAAGTTACAATGACATGGATATCAACTAATGTCACCACACGTCAACAATTGATGAATGAGAATCAACATTTTCGACTAAATGAGCTGGTATTTCATGAACAAGCGATGCAACTTGATATTTTAAAACAAGAAAATGAACGTTTACGTACTTTACTTGCTTCCCCATTGCGTAGTGAACTGAAGAAAATGGTGGCGGAAATTCTATCTGTAGATAGTGATCCTTATAGTCATCAACTGGTTATTAATCGTGGTGCAAGAGATGGTGTGTATGAAGGCCAACCCGTACTCGATGCATTAGGTATTGTTGGACAAATATTACACGTTGGTCAAACAACTTCTCGGATTATTCTTATTACCGACACTTCCCATGCCGTACCTGTTCGGGTTAAGCGTAATGGGTTAAGGTTACTCGCGTCGGGAAGCGGGCAAATAGATAGATTAAATCATAATTTTGTACCACAAAGTGCTGACGTTAAAATAGGCGATATGCTGGTTACTTCTGGTTTAGGAGGGAAATACCCCGAAGGTTATCCTGTTGCTACCATTTCGTATATAAGTAACGATGAATCTAGAGAGTTTTTAAGGGTATACAGTAAACCTATCGCACAAATTGACCGCCTGCGTTATTTGTTATTATTATCAGATGAAGATCCTATCAGTATTTTTGCACCAAAAACCGAAACTAAGGCTGTGAATTAATGTCTGCTCATAACGGTGTAATAATACTACTGACTTTATTAATCGCTATCATCGCGAGTATAATGCCATTACCATTAAGTGTTGATGCTTTTCGACCTGATTGGGTGCTTATTGTACTCATATATTGGTGTATGGCCTTACCCGATCGAGTGAACATTATTACTGCTTGGATTATGGGGTTTTTACTTGATGTTATTCTTGGTTCTGTTTTAGGCGTTCATGCCGCAGCAATGGCTATTTCAGTTTATATTGTTGCAGAAAATTTTCAGAAAATACGTAATTTCTCTATCTGGCAGCAAGCTCTTATTACGGGTGTATTAGCAGCTTTATATCACTTAGTCGTTTTTTGGTTACAACGTTTTTTAATTGATGTTGCTTTTCTTACTAGCTACTTATATCCGGTTATAACTACAATTGTTTTGTGGCCATGGGTGTTTTATTTGTTACGTAAAGTGCGCCGACATTTTTCTATTAAATAGCAATTTTACTTGAGTATGTATGAAGCAACTTATTTTGGCGTCTCAATCGCCTAGAAGAAAATCACTTTTAGCGCAATTAGGTTACCAATTTATTACCTTGCCTGCGAATATTGATGAATCTGTTTATTGTAATGAAAAACCTCAAGATTATGTGGTACGTTTGGCAAAAGAAAAAGCACAAACAATTTTTCTTGCTTTAACAGCAGAGCAACAAGACCAGACAATTGTTTTAGGCTCAGATACGAGTGTCGTTATTGATGGTGAAATCTTAGGGAAACCAATTGATGAAGCCGAATGTATAACCACCTTGATGCGGCTTGAAAATAAACAACATCAAGTATTAACTGCAATAGCGGTTATTTCTCAAGATCATAAAAAACCAAAACAACATTTTAATGCAATAACTAAACTTGTAGAAACTCAAGTTCATTTTAAACCGTTAACTGTTGACGAAATTAAGCGTTATTGGAATACGGGAGAGCCGTGTGATAAAGCTGGTTCTTATGCTATCCAGGGAATTGGTGGGCAATTTGTAACGACTATTAATGGCAGTTACTCAGCTGTTGTTGGATTACCTTTATATGAAACAGCACAATTGTTAGCTCAAGTAGCTTTGCCATCAAGCATTAACAAGGGATTAATATCAAATGAGTAGTGAATTATTAATCAATGTAACACCGAGCGAAACGCGAGTAGCGTTAATTGAGCATGGTTCTTTGCAGGAAGTTCATATTGAGCGAGAAGCGAAACGTGGCATTGTTTCAAATATATATTTAGGGAAAGTCATTCGAGTTTTACCTGGTATGCAAGCAGCTTTTATCGATATAGGTTTAGATAAGGCAGCATTCTTACATGCATCAGACATTAACTCTAAACTTATTTTAAATGAAGAAACTGAACAGGTACCTGATATTCGAGCTTTGGTTCATGAAGGTCAACTTTTAATGGTACAAGTGGTAAAAGATCCACTTGGTTCAAAAGGTGCTCGTTTAACCACAGATATTACTATCGCATCTCGCTATTTAGTCTTAATGCCGCATTCAAGTCATGCTGGCATATCTCAACGTATTGAAGATATAGGTGAACGTAAGCGGTTGAAAAGCATTGTAAGCCCTTATTGTGATGAGGAACAAGGCTTTATAGTTCGCACCGCAGGAGAAGGGGCTGGTGAGGAAGAATTAAAACATGATGCTGAGTTTTTGCGAAGAGTTTGGAAAAAAGTTCAAGAACGAAAAAAACGTAAGCAGGTAGATCTTCCCCTCTACCAAGATCTGTCTTTATCGTTACGAGTATTAAGAGATTTTGTCGGTGTTAAATTTGAACGAATTCGCGTTGATTCTAAATTAACATACGAGCAACTTAGAAGTTTTACTGAAGAGTTTATTCCTGAGTTAACACAAGTAATGGAATATTACCCGGGTGAAAGACCTATTTTTGATTTGTTTTCTGTTGAAGTAGAAATACAGCGCGCTTTACATCGTAAAATTGAATTAAAGTCAGGTGGACATTTAGTTATTGATCAAACAGAAGCAATGACTACCATTGATATCAATACTGGTGCCTTTGTTGGACATCGAAATCTTGAAGATACTATTTTTAGTACAAACATTGAAGCTACACAAGCGATTGCACGCCAATTAAGGTTGAGAAACCTTGGCGGGATAATTATTGTTGATTTCATTGATATGCATAACGAAGATCATAAGCGTCGGGTGTTAAATAGTTTAGAAATGGCGATGGCAAAAGATAACGTTAAATTTAGTGTTCATGGCTTTTCTTCACTAGGGCTGGTGGAAATGACACGTAAGCGCACTAGAGAAAGTTTAGAGCATGTTTTATGTGGAGAATGCCCTGTTTGTACTGGACGTGGTAATCTAAAAACTGTTGAAACAGTATGTTTTGAAATTTTACGTGAAATAGTACGAGTAAACCGTGCTCATGATGCAGATAAGTTTATTGTTTATGCTTCTTCTGCTGTTAGTGATTTTCTTGTTAATGATGAATTCCATATTTTGGCCGAAGTTGAAGTTTTTATTGGAAAGTCCATTAAAGTTCAAACTGAAGCTATGTATTCTCAAGAACAATTTGATGTTGTAATGATGTAGTGTCAGCGCTGCTTATATCAAACAACAGATCTGATTAGAGGAAGAGTTATTAATGTCGATTGCAAGCGTATCTAACCGTTGGCTTAACCGTCTTTATAAAATATTGGCTATTATGCTGGTATTGTTAGCGGTATTGATTAGCGCGTTTCGCTTGTTCCTCCCTTATGTTGAAAATTATAAGCAAGATTTTCAAGACTACATAAATACAAAAAACCAAACCAACATTGTTATTGGTGGCTTAGGAATGAGCTGGCAACTATCTGGACCAACATTAATCGCCAATAACGTTACTTTAGTCGAAACTAACGGTGCTTATGTTTATGTTGACCATTTAGAAGTTGAAATTGATTTTTGGGCAACATTAACCAAACGAAACTTGATATCAAATAATTTAATACTTGATGGTGCTATTGTTACATTACAAAAAAACATTTGGCGTACACAAGAAAAAGATATAAATGATAAGCCACTTGATGGTTTTGAACGAATTGCTGATATTTTTTTAAATCAGATTAATCGTTTTTCTCTAAAAAACAGTGATATAGCAATAGAGAGTGATTCACTGAAACAGAAGTTTAGAGTGAATAATTTAGATTGGTTAAATCTTGGCGATCGTCATCAAGCGCAAGGTAATATTATTGTTGATGAATTAAGTTCAAACAATTTAAGCCTGAAAATAGATATTAATGGGCATTCAATTGATGAGTTGGAAGGTATTATTTATGTTGATGCAAATCATCTAGATATTACACCTTGGCTTGATAATATTTTAACCATTGATAATGATCAAATTAAAACTGATATTGGGTTTTCAGCTTGGTTGCAAGTAAATAATGGCGGCGTTGAACGTTTACAATTATCGTTAAATGATAACTTTATTAGTTGGCAAGAAAACGCCCAAAATGATGGTGAAGTAGAACAAAAATCTCATTTACTAAAGTTAAGTGCTGGTCAGTTATTACTTGTTGAAGGGAAGGATCCTGAAAGCTTTAAGCTGTATAGCACACCTATGTTATTGCAACTAGATGTAGACGCAGTAGAAGAATACACAGTGCAAATGACTAAAACTGCTCAAGATTATTATATTTACCTCTCCTATTTAGATTTATCTTTAATTAGTCACCTATCACCCTTATTTATTGAGTCTCCAAGTAAACAAGCATTGATGTCTAACTTAAATATTAGCGGTCAAGCAAGTGATGCTTTTTTCAAAAAAACATCACTCGATATTCAAGCTGTTGCTAATTTTAGCGATGTGTCGACTAAGTATAGTCAAGGAATACCCGGTGTTGATCATGTTTCAGGTTCGCTTAGTTATAATCAACAGCACTTAAATGTAAATTTTGCTGCAGAGCAAGGGGCTTTAGATTTTAATAAACATCTTGTTGCACCTGTCCCTTATGATTCATTGAAAGCAATAATTGACTTATCAATGATGGAAACTGGTTGGCAATTGAAGATTAATAATGTTGAGCTCTATTCTACAGAATTAGTATTAGCTGCCGATTTAACTATAAACTCCCCCACCAATGATGCAATGACTATGTCGTTATTAGCGAATATAACGGAGGGGGACGCTAGTAAAACTGGGCATTATTATCCGCTAACAGCAATGAGTGATAATCTAGTTACCTATTTAAATGGCGCTTTAGTTGATGGCAAGATAAATCAAGCTCAGGTATTAATAAATGGAGAGCTAGGTAAATTTCCTTTTATTGATAATTCAGGCACATTTATTGTTGATGCTGAACTAGAAGAGGCAACATTCAAATTTGATGATAGTTGGCCAGCGATAAAGGATTTATCTGCAAATTTGAACTTTACTAATAATAGTATGTTAATTACTGGGCGTTCAGGTAGCCTAACCGGACTTAATGTGGCTGGAGTTCAAGTCGCTATAGATGATTTAACTCATGACAAAGTTTTAACAGTAGATACCTTAATTGAAGATTCTTCAGCCATTAATATTGCTAATTTAATGACTAAAAGCTCTCTTAAAAATAGTGTAGGTAGTGTCTTACAGCAATTAAATGTTGGTGGAAACATTAATGGTGAGTTTCATTTAGCTTTACCATTTGACGCAACTGAAAAGGTATTGGCTAGTGGTATTGTTAATTTTGTGAATAATACCGTTTCTTTACAAACGCCGAGAATGGATTTTGAGAAAGTAAATGGGCAATTAACGTTTGAAAATGATTTTATTACTACAAATAATTTGTCACTTATCTGGCGTGGTTTACCATTAGAAATAGTCGTGAACGGAATTGATAAAACAGATTATTATAATACAGATATAGCGCTTAAAGCTGATTGGCGTAACGATGCTTGGTTACAACATGTATCACCTGATTTGCAAAAGTATTTCGATGGACAATTGCAGCTTCAAGGCGATTTATCTTTGTATCAGCATCATGGTGGTGGTTTTTCTTATCAATTTAATCTTGATTCAAATTTAGAACCATTACAAATTAAGTTTCCTGAGCCCTATTATAAATTAGCTAAAACTAAGGTTCCTTTACAAATAGAAATAAAGGGGCAATTAGATGAATCAGTTTTTAACGCAACCTATGGTGATAACCTCAGTTTTTTTGGTGTTTTAGATCATAATACTAACCACTTTGCTAGAGCACATATTGTTCTTGGCAATGAAAAAATGCTCTTACCAATGAATGGTTTTCATATTACGAGCAACTTAGGTGACGTTATTGCTAGTGAATGGCAGCCCTTTATTTCTGATATTATTAGTAGTACTTCTCAAGTGAAAAAACCGCCAAATGTTGATGGTACGATTGAACCATCGGTAGGGTTATTTTCTAACCCTGAGCGTATTCGTGGAACGATAGAAAACTTAGCGGTACTAGGACAAAATCTTCATAATGTTTCTTTTAACTTATTAGATAAAACGAATTGGTGGTTATTAGAGCTTAATGCTAAAGAAACACGTAGTCAGATTAAGATTTATCCAAGCTGGCTCGAGCAAGGACTTGATATTAATGCAGACTTTCTTTATTTAACAAGTGGTACAACAATAAATACAAATGAAAAAGTAGCTCAAAAAGCAAATAGCTTAGCTATGACTGGATTAACCAGCGAAAATGTTTTTGCCAACATACCCAAGATGAATTTTGTTTGCGAACGTTGTTTAGTCGACGACTTAAATTTGGGAAGTGTTAAGTTTGATTTGATACGTACTGATGACAATGTGATTAAAATAGAAAACTTTCAAGCTAAGCGTGAACAAGCTGAATTTAGCTTATCAGGTGAATGGCAGAAGGTTGGTGACACTTCAAAAACCATGGTCTCGGGAATCTTATCGTTAAAAAATATTGAATATGAATTAGAACAGCTAGGTTATGCGTCTATTATACGTGATAGCGGTGGTAAACTTGATTTTGATTTAAATTGGCAAGGTGGTCCTCAAGATTTTGATTTAAGTCAACTTAATGGGGATCTTAAAGCTGATATAGATGATGGTTACTTAGCTGATGTGAGTGACAAGGCACGTATTTTTTCTGTATTAAGCTTACAATCTATTGTACGTAAGCTAACGTTAGATTTTAGAGATATTTTTAGTGATGGTATGTTTTATAAAGATATTGAAGGCGAATATCATATAAAAGAAGGTGTTTTATATACTGATAATACCCGTATGAATGGCTCCGCAGGGAATTTATATATTAAAGGTAATACTAGTTTTGTAAATAACACCCTTGATTATAAAATGTCTTATAAGCCTAACCTAACTTCTAGCCTACCAGTACTTGCATGGATAGCGACATTAAATCCAGTTGTATTTTTAGCAGGGGTAGCAATAGACCAAGTGATTACTTCACAAGTCGTTTCTGAATTTAACTTTGAGTTAACGGGGGATGTGAGTGATCCTAATTTTAAAGAAGTGAATCGCAAGAGTCGGGATGTCAGTGTTGGCCGTTCAAAGCCTCCAGAATTTGTGGATAATACAGATAAGGTTGAAGGTAAAACGAATACAAAGTCTTTTAAAGAACCTCAATCACCTAGCTTACTTGAGCAAGAATATAAACAAGACCCATATAATGACAATAAACCACTTGAGGAGTTAAATGATGATTAAACTCAGTGCTATTCAACTTAACTCTAAAGCAAATGTTGAACATAATTTACAAGTTATAGAGCAAGAGCTTATAAAGTTAACGAGTCAGAGTACATTAGCAACTAATCATAAGCATATTGTGGTTTTACCTGAATGTTGTTTGTTTTTTGGCGCAAAAGATAATGCTCAGTTATCACTTGCACAGGAGTCACACGCTAATAATGACCTGCAGGTTGCATTAGGTGCTTTAGCGAAAAAGTATGAAGTAACACTTATTGCTGGCTCAATTCCGTTGTTAACTGCTGAAGGCAATAAATTTACCAATAGTAGTTGTGCTTTTAATTCAAACGGAACATTAATAGGTCGTTATGATAAAATACATTTATTCGATGTAAATGTTGCAGACAGTGAAAAAACTTATTGTGAATCACGATTTACTCAAGCAGGTAATAAACTCTGTATAGTAAAAACACCTTCCGTGAATATAGGTTTAACGATATGCTTTGATCTACGTTTTCCAATACTATATCAAAAGCTAACAGTAATGGGAGCTGACATTATTACCGTACCGAGTGCTTTTACTCGTGTCACTGGTAAAGCTCATTGGCAAACCCTACTGCAAGCAAGAGCGATAGAAAATCAAGTTTATATTATTGCTGCAGGACAGGAAGGTGTACATGAAAATGGAAGAGAAACCTGGGGGCATTCAATGATTATTAGCCCTTGGGGTGAGATTTTAGCTTCCATTGAAGAAGGTGAGGGAATTATTAGTAGTGATTTCATCCCACAAGAAATTAAACGAATACGATCAAGTATGCCTTTAATGCATACTGCTGAAACCTAATGTTAAGTTGAGTGATAAATGAATAATGTTGAACAAGTTTTACTAGCTGATAGTCATATTGATGATGATATTTTATTTAAAACATTAAATAGTATGATGGGGCGTCAAGTTGATTTTGCTGACCTTTATTTCCAATCTAGTCAGCATGAATCATGGATGCTAGAAGACGGTATCGTTAAAGAAGGCTCTTATAATATTGAGCGAGGCGTTGGTGTACGTGCTATATCAGGCGAGAAAACAGGTTTTGCTTATTCTGATGATATATCACCGTTAGCCTTACAGCAGGCGGCAGATGCAGCTAAAGGTATTGCTGATGCAGGGCAAGGCGGACAAGTTCAAGCGTTTAAACGTCAGTCTCCAATTAAGGTTTATCAGTCAGTAGAACCACTAGGTAGTTTAACACAATCACAAAAAATTGATTTATTACATCAGGTCGAAGCACATGCTAGACAAGTTGATAGTCGAGTAAGTCAGGTAATAGTGAGCCTTTCAGGTGTTTATGAAAAAGTGTTAGTAGCAGCAAGTGATGGTACTTATGGCACTGATATTCGACCTTTAGTACGTTTGAATTGCTCTGTTTTAGTCGAAGATAACGGTAAACGTGAACGAGCAAGCTCTGGTGGCGGTGCTAGAACTGATTATAGTTACTTTTTTGAATCAGTATCAACGAATACAACGCAAGGAAAGCCTCGTTATTTAACTTACGCAGAAGAAGCAGTACGTCAAGCCTTGGTTAATTTGGTTGCTGTTGATGCACCTGCAGGCACTTTTCCTGTGGTACTTGGCGCAGGCTGGCCGGGTGTATTATTGCATGAAGCGGTAGGTCACGGTTTAGAAGGTGATTTTAACCGTAAAGGCTCTTCAACTTTTTCAGGTAAAGTTGGCAGTAAGGTGTGTTCAGAGCTTTGTACTATTGTTGATGATGGTACTATGGCAAATCGTCGTGGTTCAGTGAATATAGATGATGAAGGTACACCGGGACAATATAATGTCTTAATTGAAAAAGGAATTTTAAAAGGCTATATGCAAGATAAGCATAATGCTTCATTAATGGGTGTAAAACCAACAGGTAATGGCCGACGTGAATCTTATGCTCATTTACCTATGCCACGTATGACTAATACTTATATGCTAGCAGGAGAGTCTGATCCTGAAGATATTATTAAATCTGTTAAAAAAGGAATTTATGCACCTAATTTTGCTGGCGGACAAGTAGATATAACTTCAGGAAAGTTTGTATTTACTAGTTCAGAAGCTTATTTAATTGAAAATGGAGAAATTACTACACCAATCAAGGGAGCTACTTTAATTGGTAGTGGACCAGAAGCAATGAAGAATGTTTCTATGGTAGGTAATGATCTTAAACTCGATGCTGGCGTTGGTGTGTGTGGTAAAGATGGTCAAAGTTTACCTGTTGGTGTTGGACAGCCGACCTTGCGGGTTGATGGAATTACTATTGGTGGTACTCAATAGAAAAGAGCTATTAGTTACGAATTTTGAAAACCAAATATTCATCATATTTTGTTTTTGAAATTCGACCCTAATATAGCGTCTTCTTCTATCTTTTAGTCAGTTGCTTGCCGCTTTCTAATGCAACACTACTGTTAACTAGTCTCTTTTAGGTAATCAAATAAGTTTCTGTAATGCTTACCTAACTTTTCCGCTTTTTTCTCTTTAGCCGCATGGCGAACCAATTGTTTAAGTTTTTGGCGATCCATCTGTTCAAACTCTGCTAATAAACTTTCAATAGCGCCATTGCCTTGTTCTATTAATTCATCTCTTAAATTTTCTAAACGAACAAACTTAGCTGTTGCTTGTTGATGCTTATTTGCCATAACGTCAATGGCTTGATGAATAGGTTCAAGATCCGTTTCAAGTAATATTTTTGCAATATGTCGAATATGACGGCGAAGTGCTTCATGTTTGTTTCTAATTTTATCAGCAACGACCATTGCATCTTTTAAGTCGTCACTAAGTGGAATTAGGCTACGTTGATGTTTCGACATCTCCACCAAAGACTGAGCGAAATCTTGCAATCTATGCATTTCTCTCTTTATTTCTGTTTTACTTTTTAATTCTTCGTCCATTTCTGGTGTTAAGTCGTCGATATCGTTGGCTGACTGGGGCATAATGGTTACTAATGTAATTTATATAAATATTGCCTTTATTATAGCCTGATTTTAAATGCGCAAAAACTAATAAAGTAATATTTTAAATCTAAACCTTAGCTTAAATCTTAATTTAAACTCAAAACGCAGCAAATAAGTAGATAAAAACATTATGACGAAAGTAAATCAACCTATGGATCCATTAATTGAACAACTTGGCCAAGTAAAAAAACGAGTGGCTAAAGTTCTTGAACTTGCTAAATCTTTAGGCGCTGATGGTGCTGAAGTAGCTATGAGTCGTCAACAAGGGTTAAGTGTTGGTACACGTCTTGGTGAAGTTGAAAATGTAGAGTTTACTAATGACGGTGCTTTAGGCATAACTGTTTATCAACAAGGCCGTAAGGGGAGCGCATCAACGGCTGATTTATCAGAAAAGGCACTGACTCAAGCAGTTGAAGCTGCTGTTAATATTGCTAAATATACGTCTGTTGATGATTGCTCGGGTTTAGCCGATAAAGAATTGCTTGCAATGAAGCCACTGGACTTAGATTTATATTACCCTAAAGACCTAAGCACTGAACAAGCGATAGAAATAGCTAAGGAGTGTGAACGTAGTGCCTTAGATAGTGATAAACGCATAACAAATTCAGATGGTGCTAATCTAGATTGTTTTTCGGGTTTTAAAGTTTATGGCAATAGTCATGGTCAGTTGGTTGCTTACCCTAGTTCAAGACATAGCATAAGCTGTGTTGTGATTGCAGGTAGCGGTGATGACATGCAGCGTGATTATGCCTACGATGTTAATCGTGACTTTTCACTATTAGATAGCGGTGTAGATATTGGCGCAAAAGCGGCGAGCGAAGTTATATCACGCTTAAATCCACAAAAGTTATCTACTATGAAAGTTCCGGTGTTGTTTCGTTCTGATATCGCCAATACAGTTTGGGGACATTTTATTGCTGCAATTAGCGGCGGTAACTTATACCGTAAATCATCATTTTTGATGGATGCTATAGGCAAGGATGTTTTTCCTAATTTTTTATCCATTTATGAACGTCCTCATATTGCTAAAGCATTGGCTAGTAGCGCATTCGACAGTGAAGGTGTATTGACTCAAGACCGAGATATAATTACCAATGGTGAACTGCAAACATACCTTTTAACAAGTTACTCCGCACGTAAGCTAGGCTTAACGACTACCGGACATGCTGGCGGAATTCATAACTGGTTAGTAAAAGATAAAAATATAGCCTCAAAAGGCAGTAAAGCTGCAGATTTTGATGCTATGTTAAAAACGTTAGGCACAGGTTTATTAGTGACTGAGTTGATGGGACAAGGGGTAAACGTTGTTAATGGCGATTATTCTCGCGGAGCCGCAGGTTTTTGGGTAGAGAATGGTGTTATCGCTTATCCGGTAAGTGAAATTACTATTGCAGGTAACTTAGATAAAATGTTTAAAGGCATTGTTGCCGTTGGCTCTGATCTTGATAGACACGGTAGTATTAGTACTGGTTCAATATTAATTGATGAGATGCAAGTAGCTGGTCAATAACCTATAGATTGAGCTTTAAGCAGTAAGAGCCGAGTGTATTATGTTCTTACTGCTTATGATTATTACAACCAAAGTAAAAGGTTATGTCAAAAGTAGTGTAGCGGTACCTAAAAAGGCAAAAATACCAACAACATCAGTGACTGTGGTAATAATAACGCTGCCAGCAAGCGCAGGATCAATATTAAAACGCTTAAGTAATAATGGAATAGCAACACCGGCTAAACCTGCAGCGGTCATATTCATCAACATAGCGAAAGCTATTACGACTCCTAGCATTAAATCCTGTTTCCAAATAGCGACAACTGAAGCAATCAACAAAGCCCAAATTATGCCATTGAGGAAGCCGATAGCGACTTCTTTATGTAAGAGCGCGCGAGCATTGCTATTACCTACATGGCCCAATGCCATACCACGTATAACTAAGGTTAACGTTTGATTACCAGCAACGCCACCCATACTCGGCACTAACGAATTAAGTACTGCTAATATTGCTAACTGCTGAAATAGACCTTCAAACATACTAGTGACAGCTACTGCAAATAAGGCGGTAATTAAATTCACCCCTAGCCATAAAGAGCGTTGTTTTGTACTTTTTAATACTGGAGCAAATGTATCTGCTTCATCGTCTAAACCAGCCATGCTCATCATGGAATGTTCTGCATCTTCACGAATTATATCAATAACATCATCAATAGTGATACGACCGAGTAAATGGCCTTTTTTATCAATAACAGGAGCAGAAAACCAGTCATGCTTTTCAAATAATTGTGCAACATCATGCTCACTCATATTCGCTTGTACAGCTTGTATTTCCTCATCAATCAGCTTTGAAATTATAACTTCAGGGTTGGCGGTTATAATGGAGGCTAATGATACCGCGCCAATAAAGTGGTTACTTCTATCGACAACATAAAATGAATCTGTTGCTTCAGGTAGCTGACCTTTTAGGCGTAAGTAGCGTAGCACTACATCAACACTCACTTCAGGCTGTAACGTAATGGTATCAGTGTTCATGATACCGCCAGCGGTCTCTTTGTCATAAGATAAGGCGGTCTCGACGCGTGCTCTATCTTGTGAGTCCATAGAATCAAGAACTTTTCTATAAACTGTATCTGGTAGGGTACGTAATACTTCGGCTAAATCATCAACATCCATGCCTTCCGCAACAGCAGCCAATTTTTCAGGCCGCATGCTTTGTAAAATACCTTTTCGTACTTCTTCATTTAGTTCTTCAAGTACTTCACCATGGTGCTCAGCATCGATAAGTTGCCATAACACGGCTCTACTTTTAGCAGGAGATGACTCAAGGAATAGCGCTAGATCATAAGCAGACATGTCTTGTAATAATTTTCTTACATAGACAAACATACCGCTATCAAGTGCTTCATTGATTTGGTGTAGTCTTTCTTGAATGTATTCTTGTTCTATTAGGTCAGGCATAGATATCTTACTTGAACGTAGGGAATGATAAATACCAACGCTATTAAACACTTGAGAAGGGGTGTTTAATAGACTTAATATTTTTGATTGTGGCTAAGTTTATCGTAACTTAGTGCTTCTTTCAGCTTTTTTACTTATTTAACCTGAATTTGGTTTAAGATATTCTTAATTAATTGAGATTATTAAAATATTACTTTTGCTATACTCTAGCTTGATAGTGCTTCTACTTTAGAGCAGAAAGAAGTAAGGAAAATTTCGGGTCAATAGCTAGTCTATTACAAATAAATTTAATTATGAAGTCAGGAAAAACAGCTATTTGAGGAGCATTTATTAAGTCGAGTTCAGGTTATTTATTCATCTTCATCAAACTTATCTTCAATAAGCTGACTTATTGCTTCTAATGCTGCTGGTGCATCGGTTCCTTGTGCAGTGACTGTTACTCTTTTTCCTTGTCCACCAGCTAATAGCATAATGGCCATTATACTATTAGCGTCTGCTTCTTTTTCTTCAAGTGATAGCGTTATTTGGGCTGAAAACTTTTGGCACAGTACTGCTAATTTACTTGCAGCCCTCGCATGTAAGCCAAGCTTGTTAATTATAGTTAACTCTTTACTTAGAGTGAGATCGTCATTGTTATGCTTTTGAATAGACATAATAAGCTTTACTCTTTGGTTTTTTTAATGTCTCTGTGGTGAGTTTGTACATTTTTTTGTTCTTTACTAAAGTTTTTTGCTAGTAAATCAGCAATATAAACAGAGCGATGTTTGCCACCAGTACAACCAATCGCAATCGTAACATAACTACGATTATTACGTTCTAGATGCGGGAGCCAAGTCATCATAAAACTATTAATTTGCCAAATAAACTTTGTCACAATAGGTTGGCTAGAAAGAAAGTCTTTGACTGGTTGCTCTAAACCGGTAAAGGGCTTTAATTCTTTTTCCCAATGAGGATTAGGGAGAAAACGTGCATCGAAGACATAATCAGCATCAGTAGGAATGCCATGTTTAAAACCAAAAGATTCGACTACGAGTACCATATTTCCTGTTTTTTTCCCAAGAATTCGTTCTCGAACTAAGTCAGCTAATTGGTGTGGCGTTAATTGACTGGTATTAATATATAAATCTGCATTGGTAGAAATAGGCGCTAACAGCTTCTTCTCTAGTGATATTGCTTGGTCTAAAGGTATATTTTCTTTGATTAGTGGGTGTAAGCGTCTTGTTTCACTAAAGCGACGAATTAAATCATTATCGTCGGCATCTAAAAATAATGTTGTTACATCAACCGCATCGGGTAAATATTCAATGATTTCAACAATATCTTTAGGGTTATTAGGCAGATTACGAACATCTAAACTTACCGCGACATTATCATAATCATTAATTACAGTATGTGTTAATGCCGGGAGTAAATTAACAGGGATATTATCAACGCAATAATAACCTAAATCTTCTAATACCCTTAACGCAACCGATTTACCTGAGCCAGAACGGCCACTAACAATGATAAGCTTCATATTTTCAAGTTCCGCGTGAATAAGAGGGTTATTAAATTTGACTGTGCAGGAATGTATTCCAACTTATTTTTTAAGCCGTTTGTTGAATAAGATCAAACATTTCTTGTTGGTTTGTACATTTACGCACTTTTTTAGCTGTTTTACGATCACTAAATAACTTGGCGATACTCTGTAATGTTTCTAAATGCGCTTGTGTATTACCCTCTGGTACAAATAGACAAATGAATATATCAACAGGTCTATTGTCAATTGCGTCAAAATCGATGGCTTGTTCAGTAGTTAAAAATACAGCGATGGCTTTGTCTGTATTGTTTAGTCTGCCATGAGGGATAGCGATACCATTGCCAATACCCGTACTGCCCATTTTTTCTCGATTCATTAAGCTATCTAACAAATCGGTTGGGTTAGAGTCGATTAGTTCATTGGCGGCAAGTTGGCAAATTAGTTCAAGTAAACGTTTTTTACTCTGAACTGGAACTGCACATCGCGTGCAGTTCAGTGTTAATATATTTTGTAGTGTCATAATTATAATTGATAAAGCTAATGTTGTGTTATTTTGCCTTTGTATTTAAGTACTTGGCGATCTAATTTATCTACCAAAGTATCTATCGAAGTATACATATCAGCACTCGCTGCTGAAGCATGAATTTCACTGCCTTTTAAATGTATGGTTGCTTCAGCTTTCTGCTCTAACTTTTCAATTGTAAGTACAACGTGAACATTATTGATGTGATCAAAATGTCGCTCTAATTTAGCGAATTTTGTGTCAACACAATCACGTAATGATGAAGTTACTTCTACATGGTGGCCAGTAAGGTTAATTTGCATAAGTATATCCTTCTCTAGTTAAGTTCAGAAAATAAAGTCGCTGGTTATAGTAAACTCTTTCGTTGATTTGACGGTGGTATAGATAAAGACTCACGATACTTAGCTATAGTGCGCCTTGCAACGTTAATTCCTTGCTGTGCTAGTAAATCTGCCATTTTGCTATCACTAAGCGGTTTAGCTGGTGTTTCGGCTAAAATGAGTTTTTTAATTAATGAACGTATGGCTGTTGATGAACATTCACCACCATTTTCGGTACTAACATGGCTTGAAAAAAAGTATTTTAATTCAAAAATACCTCTTGGCGTATGCATGTATTTTTGTGTTGTCACTCTAGATATAGTTGATTCATGCATATCTACAGCTTCAGCGATGTCATTTAAAACCATAGGTCGCATAGCTTCTGCACCATGCTCTAAAAAGCCTTGTTGACGTTGTACAATGCAGTTAGATACTTTGAGTAATGTGTCATTACGCGATTCTAAACTTTTAATAAACCATTTAGCTTCTTGCAAGTTTGTTCGAATAAATTGGCCATCATTACTCGAAGACTTTGTCGTTTTTGTCATGGCTGCATATTGCTGATTAACTGATAACTTAGGAGCAGTATCAGGATTTAATTCCACAACCCAACGACCATTTTTCTTTTCTACTGAAACATCAGGGATAACATATTGATCATCACTTTTAACAACAACGTCACCAGGACGAGGGTTTAAACTTTGTATTAAACGCATCACTTCGCGTAATTGATCTTCCTTAAGGCGTGTTTTACGCATTAATTGACGATAGTCACGATTCCCGAGCAAGTCAATATGTTCACTGATAATTAATTTACTTTCTTTTAAGTAGGGGGTTTCAGGATCAAATTGATTTAATTGAATAATTAAACAATCAGCAATTGAGCGAGCGGCAACACCAACAGGGTCAAAGACATTAATACGTTTTAATACTGCTTCAACTTCATCAAGTTCAAGCCCTTCTATACCAACACTTTCTAAAATTTCATCACTTGATACCGTAAGGTAACCAGCTTCATCAACGGCTTCTATAATGGCGATAGCAACAGTGCGATCGGTTTCTGAAAAAGGTGTTAACTCCATTTGCCATAAAAGGTGGTCTTGTATTGAATCGATTGTTTCACCTTGATAAGTGTAATCTTCACTTGGGCTACTAATTGCACCTGTATTTGACGTGCCAGCACTGTAACTCTCTTCCCAAGTTGTATCAATATTCAGCTCTTCTGGAATGTCATTTTTTTCCATCGCCTCAGTAGTGCTTATCTCATCAATAGAGGCGGATGAATCTTCACTCCCATCACTAGTAGATTGTTCAGCAATTGTGGCTGAAAATGCTTCTTCAAGTGTATTTCCACTGTCCTCTGAATTGTTATCTGAGGCTTCTTGATCATTAATTTCAAGCAGGGGATTACTTTCAAGTACTTCTTGAATTTCTTGTTGAAGCTCTAACGTTGATAACTGCAAAAGCTTGATCGCTTGTTGCAGTTGTGGCGTCATGGTTAGTTGTTGTCCTATCCGGAGTTGCAGAGTTGGGCGCATCTACGTTGTCTTAATTCCTGTTATTATTATTTATAGTTACTCACTTAGCGTAAGTATAGTATAGGTATTTATTATATGTGTTAACTATAGCGTGAATTGCTCGCCTAGGTATACATCTCTTACCTTTTGATTAGCAAGAATTTGATTAGAATCGCCTTCTGCTATTATTTCGCCGTGACTAACAATGTAAGCATGTTCACATACATCAAGCGTTTCACGAACATTGTGATCAGTAATTAGAATACCAAGACCACGTTTTTTAAGATGAATAATTATTTTTTTAATGTCACCTACTGAAATGGGGTCTACACCTGCAAAAGGTTCATCAAGCAATATGAATTGTGGATCTGCAGCTAAAGCACGGGCGATTTCTACGCGTCTTCTCTCCCCACCGGACAAGCTCATGCCTAAATTGTCTTTAATATGGCTGATATTAAATTCCTCTAGCAGGTGCTCTAATTTCATTTGCCTTTCATTTTCATTAAGGCCTTTTCTAATTTGTAATATTGCCATAATATTTTCAGTAACGGTCAGTTTTCTAAAAATAGATGCTTCCTGAGGTAAATAGCCAATACCTCGACGTGCACGTTCATGCATAGGCGCAAGTGTAACATCTTCGTCGTTAAGTATTATTTGACCATTATCATTAGGTACTAAGCCAACAATCATGTAAAAAGACGTGGTTTTTCCTGCACCATTAGGGCCTAATAACCCCACGATTTGACCTGAACTTACGGTTAAGCTAACGTTTTTAACAACTTTTTTGCTTTTGTAAGATTTTGATAGATTTTTGGCTATCAAAATCGAGTTGTTTATTTCGCTGTTATTTTTATTGCTTGTTACTGTCATTACTTTTCTTATCTTGTTGAGCTTTTATTTGAGCTGGCTGCAAAATAGTGGTGACTGAGTCATTATCACTACTGATGGCTTCTAATTTCTCATTTAATGTATTGTAAGTGATTATTTCACCTGTCACCTTACTACCCGCTTGCTGCACTTGTGCATTACCTGAAATGGTAATGATATTTTGATCTGGTTGATAGGTTATCTCATTAGCTTGTAGGCTTATTAAGCTGCCATCTTCTAGCTGCTGTTTGAAAACAGCGGGCTCACCCTTAGCAAGATAAGTATCGTATTTTTGTTGAGTTTTCTCATCAACTTGACTATAAACTTGGACAATGTCAGCAATAATAGAGATAGAACCTTGATTTATGCTTACGTCATCTAAATAGCTTGCTATTTTGTTTTTTAAATCGGCTGATTGACGTTTCGATTTAATAGTGATTTCTTGCGTGAGGTCTTTTTTGGCTGCACTTACGGGTAACGCTAACGTGAGTAGTAGTGAGCTTAGTAATAAACCTGTGCTAATTGTTTTAATTGTCATTAAGGGATTAACCATTCTTTTTTTTGTAAATAGTACGTACATGTTCGGTTAATGTCATCTGTTTAGTGTTTAAGTCAATTATCAAACCAGAGCCATACATAGTGAAGTCTTTTCCTTGCACCATTACTGTTTGGTCTGAGCTAATAATATTAGTATTTAAATCGAGCTCTAAATATTTACAATGTATTTCTTGTATTAAACTATTCTTATCGGTTGCACTTAAGTGTACTCGATGATTTAAAATAACCCTATTATTTTTATATAGCGTTGCTTCTTGAGCGCTAAGCTTCCAAGGTGAGTTTTTTGTTAAATCATCATTAGTTAAAGCTATATTCGGTAAGTCTGTACTTGTAGTATTTGCTTTTACTGATGATGTTTGGGGATACAAAGTGTACTTAGGTAATTCAAAGTGTGTCACCTCCAGCTTGGCATAGTGCTCCATTCTGTCGGCAATAATTGCATGTGAGAGAACCCCTGAATCGGTATAAATATCGGTTTTAAGTGCTTCAGCTATAAAGTCTGGCGTGAGTTCACTGTCAATTACTTCACCTGGTATTACTTTCGATTGTCGCCACTCAATTATACCGTAAACCGTTGCGGCTAATAACAATAATAAAAAAGCTAAAAAATTTGTTCGTGTCATACACTCGTGCCTGTAGCATCATCAAGAGTACCTTGAGATTGCATTATCAAGTCGCAAACCTCTCGCACTGCACCAAAGCCACCATTAATAAAGGTTATGTAATTAGCTTTTGCTGATACAGCCGGGTGGGCATCGGATACTGAAATACCTAAACCAACGTGTAAAATACATGCTAAGTCTGGGATATCGTCTCCTATATAGGCTATTTCGTCAGGTGTTAAATTAAGTTGTTGAGCTAAGGTCATTAGTGCAGGTAATTTATCTTCCTGTCCTTGTACTATATGTTTAACATTTAAAGCTGACATTCGGTTGGCTACAATGGCCGAGCGTCGACCTGTTATTATTGCAACTTCTACACCGCTACTGCCAAGTGCTTTTATACCAAAACCGTCTTTAGTATGGAATGCTTTGAGTTCTTCTCCGTCATTACCTAAATAAATACGACCATCAGAAAAAACACCATCAACATCACAAACGAGTAATTTTATTTTTTTTGCACGCTCTAATACATCTAGTGAAACATCCCCATAAAGTGTAGTAGAATTTTTAATAGTGTTAGTGATATTTTCCATTTAAAGAACTCCTGATCTTAATAAGTCATGCATGTTCATTGCACCAATAGGTATTTGTTTTTCATCAACAATAATTAAACCATTAATCTTTTTGTCTTCCATTATATTTAACGCTTGTGCTGCTAGCATATCTGCTTGAGCCATCGTAGGCGATTTATTCATAACGGTTGTTATATTGTCCTGATGAATATCAATTTTCAGATCAAGAATTCTACGTAAATCACCATCAGTAAATAAACCAACAAGTTGTTTATTTGCATTAACAACGCCGGTCATACCTAAACCTTTGAGCGACATTTCTACTAAGGCGTCTTTGATTAATGCGTCTTCTGAGATAATTGGTATACGATCGCCTTGATGCATAATATCACTCAAGCGTAGTAATAAGCGTTTTCCTAAACTACCACCGGGGTGCGATAAAGCAAAATCATCGGCGGTAAATCCGCGGGCATTAAGTAAGGCAACGGCAATAGCATCACCCATGACTAATGTGGCGGTAGTACTTGATGTAGGAGCTAACCCTAAAGGGCAGGCTTCAGTAGAGATTTTGATGCAAATATGCGTGTCAGCTAATTTTGCTAATGTAGAGTTGGTGTTACCTGTCATAGCGATGAGTGTTGCCCCAATGCGTTTGATGACCGGGATTATTGCAAGAACTTCTCCTGTTTCACCTGAATTAGAGATAGTTAGCACCACATCATCTTTAGTGATCATACCTAGGTCCCCATGACTGGCTTCACTAGGATGAACAAAAAAAGCAGGGGTGCCAGTACTGGCTAATGTCGCTGCTATTTTACCACCAATATGGCCGGACTTTCCCATACCAATGACGATAACACGCCCCTGGCAATTAAACATTAATTGACAAGCGTATTCAAAGTTATGATCAATATATTGTAGCAACTCTTTAATTGCTTGTTGCTCAATGTTGATTACGCTTCTAGCAAGTTCTTTAAAGTTCTTCATAGTTCTGCTTAAACTAATTATGTGTGCTAGTTAATTGTTGTTTGGCTAAAGAGTAATGCTTGATAGCCAAAAAAACACACGAGTAATAATGCACCTTTTATACGAGTAAGTCTAAAACACCCAGCTTTACGACTAAAACATAATAAAAAGAGTAAGCCTGTAATTGCCAGCATGATAGGTATGTCGCGAATTGATGCCTCAGGGTTTATTGGCCCTGGTGCGATGATCCCCGCAAAAGGTAATACAGCTAAAATATTGAATAGGTTTGAACCGACAATATTGCCCATAGCTAAATCGTCTTCTTTTTTTAATATACTTGCAATACTTGCTGCTAGTTCAGGTAAGCTTGTACCAATAGCAATAATAGTTAAACCAATAACAAGGTCACTAATACCATAAGCTTTTGCAATAAATATCGATGAATCAACAAGGAAGTGAGCACTTAATACTAATAAAATAATCCCTGTTATTAACCAAAATATAGACTTAGATGTGGTAGTTGCATCAGGTATGTCTTGTTCAGCTTCAATAATTAAAGGGTCGTCGACTTTGCTAGCTTTTCTTTGTCGAATGGCCTTAATTAATAAAATGGATATAAAGCCAAAAAAACTGACCATTAAAATAATACCTTCAGTGAAACTAAAGAAATTATCAGAAATCATCCAGTAGGCTACTAAAGAAAATATAAGTAAAAGAGGTAGCTCTTGTTTAATCGTAGAAGAGGAAACAATTAAAGGCTTTATTAAAACGCTAAGACCTAATACTAATGCTATATTGGTAATATTCGAACCGACCGCGTTACCAATAGCTGTGTCTGGGCTTCCTTGTAAGGATGCTGCTGCTGCAACCATCATTTCAGGGGCTGATGAACCCATGGCAACTATCGTTAAACCAATGATCATTGGTGAAACGCCGATATTCCTAGCTAATGATGAGGCGCCTAAAACAAATTTATCTGCACTCCACACGAGTACAGTAAGGGCAATTAATAATATTCCAACGTGTTCTAACATTTATGACTCCAGTTTTGAGGTGCAAATTGTCGCTGTTTGTAGCAGAAAAAAAAAGGAATTAATTCGATTAAAGGAAAATAAGCGATATAAAGCGCTAAAAATATACCTTTTTACATTTTCTAACACTTAATGAAACTTATTCCTCACTAAATTGTGAATTTTTAGTGAAGAATTTGAGGTGGTCAGGTAAAATCATTTCTAATTAATAAGGCATAATTAATAATATGATCGAAAACGAGAAGCATGAGAATTTAGTTGATATACATAATCTAACCTTTAAACGAGGTGAACGGGTTATTTATAATGATATTAGTTTGTCTATCCCTACAGGAAAAGTTACCGCAATTATGGGGCCAAGTGGTATTGGAAAAACCACCTTGTTACGCTTAATTGGTGGGCAGATTAAACCTGAATCTGGAAAAATATTATTTGCAGGTAATGATATTCCACAGCTTTCTCGAAAAAAATTATATGAAACACGTAAACGTATGAGCATGTTATTTCAAAGTGGCGCGCTTTTTACGGATATGAGTGTTTATGACAATATTGCCTTCCCTATTCGTGAACACAGCCAATTACCTGAAGCTATTATTGAAAAAATAGTGCTCATGAAACTTGAAGCCGTCGGATTACGTGGTGCAAGAGATCTACATCCTAATGAACTTTCTGGCGGAATGGCGCGACGTGTTGCATTAGCTCGTGCTATTGCGCTTGATCCTGAATTAATTTTATATGACGAACCTTTTGCGGGACAAGATCCAATATCTATGGGCGTTATTGTTCGCCTAATTCGCTCGCTAAGTGATGCTTTAGGTTTAACATCCGTGGTTGTATCACATGACGTGCCAGAAGTGATGAGTATTGCTGATTATATTTATATTATTGCCGAGCAAAAAATTATTGGTCAAGGAACCCCTGATCAAATTAGAAATCATGACTCCTTGTTAGTTAAACAATTTGTGCAAGGCGAGGCCGATGGCCCAGTGCCTTTTCATTTTGAAGCGCCTAATTATCAAAATGAATTAATTAAAGATTCAAATGCGTTAAGCGAAAGAGGAAAACGTTGATGAATCAATTACAGCTATTAGGTCGAAATACTTTAGCGTTAATTAGCGGATTAGGGCGAGCTGTTATTGTCTTATTTTCTGCTTTATTACATATTCCTAATATTCGTAAAGGAACGCCCTTATTAATACACCAGCTTTATAGTATTGGTGTTATGTCGTTAGTTATCACGGTTGTTTCTGGTGGCTTTATTGGCATGGTCTTAGCGTTGCAAGGCTATACTATTTTGGTGAGTTATGGTGCGGAAGCAAGTCTTGGACCAATGGTTGCTCTCTCTTTATTGCGTGAACTAGGCCCTGTCGTTGCCGCATTATTATTTGCCGGCCGAGCTGGCTCAGCATTGACTGCTGAAATAGGTTTGATGAAAGCAACCGAACAGTTATCAAGTTTAGAAATGATGGCAGTTGACCCTTTACGTCGCGTGATTGCGCCACGATTTTGGGCCGGCTTTATTAGTTTACCTCTGTTAGCCGCGATATTCTCAATGGTTGGCATATTAGGAGCTCATTTAGTTGGCGTTGATTGGTTAGGTGTTGATGCCGGTACTTTTTGGTCTGTTATGCAGGCTCAAGTAGATTTTAATAAAGATATTTTAAATGGTATTATCAAAAGTGTAGTTTTTGCTTTTGTTGTTACTTGGATTGCTGTTTATAAAGGATTTGATTGTGAACCTACCTCTGAAGGTATTTCAAGGGCCACAACTTCAACTGTGGTACAATCATCGTTATTAGTATTAGCACTAGATTTTGTTTTAACGGCATTGATGTTTGCAAGGTAGTATTGATTCTGAATACCGACTTTGTTTTGTGTTTTAAGTAAATTTTAAAGGCGTTTGGTGAAAGACATGTTGTCAAAAAAAATAGAGTTAATGGTAGGCTTTTTTGTTGCTTTAGGTATTGCTGCATTACTTATGTTGGCATTAAAAGTCGCTAACAGTGGTATGTCGGGTGGAGGTGAACATTATAACCTTTTTGCCAAGTTTGATAATATCGGCGGATTAAAAATACGTTCTCCTATAAAAGTAGGTGGCGTTGTCGTTGGTCGTGTTAGTGATATATCCCTTGATGAAACAGATTATACACCTATAGTTACATTAGAAATCTACAGTAAATATAACCAATTCTCAGAAGCTACGTCAGTTGCTATTTTAACTGCAGGTTTACTGGGTGAACAATACATAGGTCTACAGCCAGGCTTTATGATTGAATCTTTAGATATTCTTCAACCAAATGATTTTATTGAAGATACCAAGCCTGCTTTAGTTTTAGAAGAATTAATAGGGCAGTTTTTATTTAGCCAAGGAAGTGGTGATTAGTAATGAAAGAGGAGAGCGTCAATAAAATGATAAATTTAAAAACCACATTATTTCTAGCGGCTATTTTATCTTGTTTATCAGTACAAAGCACTTTTGTATATGCTGCTGAACAAGCAACTAACATAGAAGATGATGAAGCAGAAGAGTCTATAGATCCGTCTCGTATTTATGTTGATAAAAAAGACCCTTATTTAATGATAAAGGAAGTTGCTGGTAATACCTTCAAACGTTTTGCTGATGAGCAACGAGCAATAAAGGCTAATCCAAATATAATTAAGAATATTGTTCGTGAAGAATTGATGCCTTACATTAACTATCAATACTCAGCATTTAAAGTTATTGGTAAGCATTTAAAGAATACTACTGAGCAAGAAAGAAAAGAGTTTGTCCCTGTGTTTAGAGAGTACTTAATCACTTCTTACGCACAAGTTTTTACTTTATATGATAATCAAGCGGTTGAATTTGCGCCGGCTAAAGATTTTTCAGATAATAAAATTGTAGCAGTAGATACGCGTATTATTATGTCAGGAAGAGATAATATTGATGTTTCATTCAAAGTAAGAAAAAATAGAAAAACAGATGAATGGAAAGCCTTTGATATGATAGCAGAAGGTGTTAGTTTACTGGACAGTAAACAGGCGGAACTCGGCGGTGTTATTCGTCAAAAAGGCTTGCCTCATGTGACAGAGCTATTAAGAGAGAAAAGCGAGCGGGATATTGTTTTTAAAGAATAATCCGCAAGTAAAAAATATTAAAATAACCTCGGTAAATGGCGACAGAATTTGTGGATAAAATTACGTTAAATATTACTAAAGATAATGGGGTGTTAGTCGGTGAGCTAACGCGACAAACAGTGATGCAAATATCTAAAAAAAGTATTAAGCAGATCATTACCCAACAATCTTCAGTGATAGACTTACAACAAGTTACTCGAATTGATACGGCAGGGCTTGCTTGGCTTTTCTATTTATTAGAACAAGCGAATAGCAGTAGATGTCAGTTATCTTTTAGTAATATTCCAGAAAAACTCAATAAATTAATTAGCTTAAGTGGTGTTGAAGGCTTTTTGCCTTTAAATACGTAGAGCTAAGAATACCAGATTAAGGAATACCCTTTGGAAGTAATAGATATAGAAAAATTGATAAATGACGCCCTAGAGCTTGATGAACTATTGGTGAAGTTTGATGGTTCACAATGTAGTGTTGTTGCCGTTGCGGATATGTTTGGTGAATTGTCTCGTGTTAAACGTCAACAAGTTGTTTTTTCAGCACTCGCTGGTGCTATTAAAGATGGCAGTATTCATGCAGTGACAGTAAAAACTTTTACTACTGCACAATGGCAACGAGATAAATTGTTCAATATGTAAGAGTACTGCCTAATGCAATTAGTCATAGTTGTATTCAAACGTAAGATCAAACAATTAAATTTTCTAGCACGCTACAGTGCCGATGAGACAAATTGTTTAATAAGTAAAGGCATGCAATACTAGTTAAGTATTTATCCATTCATTTTTTAAGTAAGAAGTAAGACATTTTGGACGCATTTAAAGTTATTGGTGGTAAGCCACTACATGGTGAAGTCACTATCTCTGGGGCTAAAAACGCCGCACTCCCTATTTTGATGTCAGCGCTGTTATCAAAAACACCTATTGTTTTTAGTAATGTACCTAAGTTAAATGATATTTTAACGACAGTAAAATTATTAGGTCAACTAGGTGCTAAGACACAATGGTTAGCTGAAGACAAATTAGAAATAGATGCGAGTAATATCACTCAGTGTTGTGCTCCTTATGATCTCGTTAAAACGATGAGAGCCTCTATTTTGGTGCTTGGTCCATTGCTTGCTCGTATGGGACATGCTGAAGTTTCATTGCCTGGAGGTTGTGCTATTGGTGCTCGTCCTGTGAATTTGCATATTCAAGGCTTAAAAGCGATGGCTGCCGATATAGACGTAGAAAATGGCTATATTGTTGCGAATAAAGAAGGTCGTTTAGTTGGCGCTAATATCTTTATGGATGTTGTTAGTGTTACCGGCACTGAAAATTTAATGATGGCTGCTGCTTTAGCTGATGGCACAACTGTTATTGAAAATGCCGCGCAAGAACCTGAAATTGTTGACCTAGCTAACTGTTTAATTAGTATGGGAGCAAAAATTTCTGGTGCAGGTACTAATACGCTAACCATTGAAGGTGTCAGCGAATTATGCGGTAGTGAATATAGTGTGATGCCTGATCGAATTGAAACTGGTACTTTTCTTGTGGCCGCTGCGGTTACTCAAGGAAAAGTAAAATGTGTAAATACAGATTCAAGTGGTTTAGAAGCCGTATTATCTAAGCTTACAGAAGCGGGTGCTACAATTACCATAGGTGAAAATAGTACAGGTGAAGAGTGGATTGAGTTAGAAATGACTCAAAAACCAAAAGCTGTGAGTGTTAAAACTGCCCCACATCCTGCATTTCCAACGGATATGCAAGCGCAATTTATGACCTTGAATGTACTAGCTCAAGGGACAGCGACGGTAATAGAAACTATTTTTGAAAATCGATTTATGCATGTACCTGAATTACAAAGAATGGGAGCAGACATCACTCTTGAAGGTAATACTGCAATTGTGAAAGGTGTTGATTCATTAAATGGTGCGCAAGTTATGGCAACAGATTTACGTGCATCTGCAAGTTTAGTGATTGCTGGTCTTGTCGCAAAAACACCGACTCAAGTTGACCGCATTTATCATATCGATCGTGGTTACTTAAAAATAGAAGACAAACTACAAGCCTTAGGTGCAGATATCACCCGTATTCATATTAATTAATTTACTGACACTACAGCAAAAACGTTATTGATTTTATTGTAGTAAAATTAAAAATATATAAAAGCCAGATTTTACGTAGAACTTTCTACTGTGAATTCTGGCTTTTGCAGTATTATAAATGGCGTAACTTCAAAAATAACCAACACATTCTGTTGTTTTACTATTAGAATGCGCCTCGAAATTTGTTTACTATAATCAAGACAGAAATACTCTGTTTGCTTTGTTGAGGTTCGCCAATGCTATTTACTGGTTCATTTAATACGGATTGCACAATTCGTCAGAAAATTCGTGAGTTTTACCGCATAGATGAAAATATTGCTGTAGACCATATTTTACCATTTGCAGAGGTAAATGTGAGTGCGCGAAGTCGTGCTTGGGAACGTGCCCGTAAAATGGTATTGCAAATTCGTCAAGACCAAGAAGGTAATGGTGCTATTGATGCACTATTAAACGAATACTCGTTATCTTCAGATGAAGGTGTTGTTTTGATGTGCTTGGCTGAAGCTCTTTTACGAGTGCCTGATAAGCATACACAAGATGTATTGATACGTGACAAAATATCACAAGGTCAATGGAGTACGCATTTAGGAACAAGTGATTCTATTTTTGTTAATGCGTCTTCTTGGGGTCTATTAATCACAGGCTCTATGGTTGATTACGCTGATAAACGTAAACAAGATAAATTTGGTTTATTGAAAAAAACTATTGGCCGTTTGGGCGAACCTGTTATTCGTAAATCGATGAACTACGCCATGAAAATTATGGGTAAGCAGTTCGTAATGGGAGAGACTATCAAGGAAGCGACTGTACGCGCTGCCACTAAAGAGCAGCAAGGCTATGTCTATTCTTACGATATGCTAGGCGAAGGTGCTCGTTCAATGGCTGATGCTGAGCGCTATTTGAAGTCATATCAAGATGCTATTGAAGAAATTGGCAAAGTTGCGCTTGCTTCAGGTAAAAATGATCCACGCCGTGTTCCTGGTATTTCAGTAAAATTATCTGCTATTCATCCTCGTTATGAGTTTACTCATCAAGCGCGTGTGATGGATGAAATTGTTCCTAAATTAAAGGCTCTTTGTTTACAAGCTAAACGCTATAATATTGGCTTAACTGTTGATGCCGAAGAATCTGAACGATTAGATATATCACTTGATATTATTGAAGCCGTTTTTACTGATACAGAGCTTGGTGATTGGCAAGGGTTTGGTATTGCATTACAAGCTTATCAAAAACGCGCAATGTTTGTTGTTGATTGGTTAAGAGAACTAACACTTAAAACAAATCGTCGTATGATGGTTCGTTTAGTTAAAGGCGCTTATTGGGATACAGAAATTAAAAATGCTCAAAAAGATGGCATGACCGATTTCCCTGTATTTACCCGTAAATCTTCGACTGATGTTTCTTATCATGCTTGTGCGAATAAGTTACTTGATTATCGTGATAGTATATACCCGCAATTCGCTACGCATAATGCCTATACAGCAGCAACAATTGTTGAACTTGCCGGTGAAGATAAAAATGGTTTTGAGTTCCAATGCTTACATGGCATGGGAGATTCTTTATATGACCAGATAGTATCTCAAGAAAGTATTCAATGCCGAATTTATGCGCCTGTTGGGCATCATGAAGACTTGTTGGCTTATTTAGTGCGTCGTCTATTAGAAAATGGGGCTAACTCTTCTTTTGTGAACGCAATTGTTGATGAATCACAACCTGTAGAGTCTTTACTTGAAGATCCCGTAGAGAAAACACAGCGCTTAAAAGATAGATACAATGGGCAAATTATGATGCCTATTGATCTTTATCGAAATGAAAATAAGAAAAAATTAAGTATCCCAATTGATAGTCGTGATAACTCAAAAGGGCTCGATCTAACTGATATTCCTACTATTACTGATTTAAAATCAGCATTAGATAATTGGTTTGTTGATAACCTGCTGAATAAGAATGATGTACCTGAAGGTGCCGAGGCGGTTAGAAACCCTGCTAATCATAGTGAAATCATAGGTTTCCATTATCTTCATACGAAAGAAGAAATGTTAACAATGATCGATCAAGCTGAGAATGCTTTTGTAACTTGGTCGCAAACACCAGTAAAAGATCGTGCAGACTTATTATGCCGTATCGCTGATATCTTAGAGCGACATATGGATGAGTTGATTGCCTTGTGTATTAAAGAAGCAGGTAAGGTTGCTCAAGATGGTATTGATGAGGTGCGTGAAGCTGTTGATTTTTGTCGATATTATGCTGCCCGTGCGATAGAGCAAAGTGAAGATGAAAGGCTTGAACCTCGTGGTGTTGTATTATGTATTAGTCCTTGGAATTTTCCTTTAGCAATATTTTTAGGGCAAGTTGCCGCCGCTATTGTTACCGGTAATACCGTATTAGCAAAATCAGCAGAACAAACGAGTCTTATTGCTTTACGTACTATTGAGTTAATGCAATCAGTGGGATTACCTCAAGATGTTGTACAGGTTGTTTTAGCTCGAGGTAGTGATGTAGGCAGCATAATAGTGCCTGATGAAAGAGTTGCTGCGATTATGTTTACAGGCTCGACTGAAACAGGAACGCGAATTTCTCAAACATTAGCAGAGCGAGGAGGCGATCAAGTTCCATTGATTGCTGAAACAGGTGGACAGAACTGTATGATAGTTGATTCTACTGCTTTACCAGAGCAAGTAGTTGATGATGTCATTTCTTCTGGTTTTCAATCAGCAGGTCAACGTTGTTCAGCTTTAAGAGTCTTGTTTTTACAAGAGGATATTGCTGATGGTGTCATTACTATGCTTAAAGGTGCTTTAGCTGAATTACATGTTGGTAATCCGGCCAAGCTAAGTACTGATGTTGGCCCGGTCATTGATCAAAAAGCACTTGATGCGCTTAATGCTCATAGTGATTATATGGAAAGTAATGGCACTCTTTTATATCAGTGCGAGTTATTTGGGGGCGATAATGGCGCAGATATTAAGCCTGAAGATGGTCACTTCTTCTTTGCACCACGCTTGTATGAAATTAGTGATATTAATGTTTTAACCAAAGAAGTTTTTGGTCCTTGTGTTCATGTTATTCGTTTTAAAGGTGAGGAAATAGAAGACGTTATTGAAAAGATTAATGGTACCGGCTTTGGTTTAACCATGGGTATTCATACGCGTATAGAGCATAGAGCGATTGAACTAGCTAAATTATCACGAGCAGGTAATGTTTATATTAATCGCAATATCATTGGTGCAATTGTAGGTGTACAACCTTTTGGTGGGCGAGGCCTTTCAGGCACAGGTCCTAAAGCTGGTGGTCCTAATTATCTTTCACGTTTAGTTGTTGAAAAAGCAACACCTGATGAGGAAAAAATTCATTTATTACCTGCGCAAGCACTTGCTTTAACCGGAGATGAAGTAACGCAATTACAAGCTGATACTTTTATGGATATAGCGGATGATGCACAGAAAAAATGGCGTTTAACTGATTTAAATACCCGTATTTCTCATGTAAGGCAATTGCTTGCAAAAATTGCGCATGTTGAAATTGTGGATGACCTAGCAGAGAACTTGAATCGCACTTTAGCTGCGGCTCGTGATCAGTTAATCAATATTGAAAAACGCATGAAGAAACCACAAGAGCTACCAGGGCCTACAGGTGAATCTAATATAATTTATTTAGAAAACCGTGGGAGCCTTATTTGTTTTGCTGACGATAATGTAAGTTTTCATTTTTGGGTAATGTCTGTTGTTACGGCATTAGCAACCGGTAATACGGTAATATCAGTGGTATCTGATTTGTATTATGAAGAAGCATTAGCTTTTAGAGATAAATTTATTTCTACTGGGGCAGATGTGGGTATTTTACAAGTTGCGAAACTACATCATTTAGAAGCTATGTTAGCTCATGATGTACTTGCGGGTGTTGTAGTTGATAGTAGCTGTGACTTAAAACATTATATGAGTGAAAAGCTTTCTCAACGTAGTGGGGCTATTTTGCCGGTTATTACTTCAGAATATTTTGATAATCTAATTCAACGTTTATTGACTGAAAAAACCATTAGTATTGATACTACCGCGTCAGGTGGTAATACATCATTAATGACTTTAGTTGAAGAGGATGACTAAGAGCGATTAACATATTAATATCTAAAAAGGCGAAACCCTATGGTTTCGCCTTTTTTATTTCTTATCCGTTTAATCTATGGCATTATTTCTTTTACTCACTATAAATTGTGGTACTTTGGATAATGACCAAAATAAAACCCTTAGATCGTGTCGATATTGCTATTCTAAAAGCACTTCAGTCAAACGGTCGTATTACCAATGTCGAATTAGCAAAAAAAGTTAATTTAAGTGCAAGTCCATGTTTAGATAGAGTTAAGCGCTTAGAAGAAGGGGGGTATATAAAACACTACGGTGCTTTTTTAAGTGCTCAAAAGCTTGGCTATGGTATGACAGCCTTTATACAAGTTACTTTAGACAGAACCACGGCAGATGTTTTTAAATTATTTAAAAAAGAAGTGGTTAAAATCAAAGAAATTGTAGAATGTCATTTAGTAGCAGGTGGCTATGATTATTTACTAAAAACACGATTTTCTGATATGGAAAGTTATCGTTTAATTTTAGAAAAAGTTGCTGGATTACCTGCAATATCACAAACTCATACCTATATGGTTACAGAACATATTAAAGAAGATAGTGGTGTACCATTTAAATAACTAACTATCAAAATTGATTTAAAAAAGGGTTACTATGAACGCATATGAATATGCACTTCAAGCAAATGGTTCTTTTGCTTTGCCTGATGCATGCTTTAAAGTTAAAGCACTCATGGAAGATGAAAACTCAGTTATTACTGATTTTGCCGATGTTATCAGTATTGATCCATCGATGACATCTAGGTTACTACAGCTTGCAAATAGCGCTATTTATAATTTCCCAGGGGAAATCAGTACAATTTCGCGGGCAATTACTATTATTGGTACGCAAGCCGTATATAATATGATGCTAGTGGATTTGGCCGGATCTGCTTTTAAACACTTTGAAAACCAAGCTATTAATTTACAACGTTTTTGGCGTATGAGTATTTATTGTGGTTTAGCTGCTAGAGGTTTAGCGATTAAAGCTGGTGTGAAAGATATTGAACGTTTATTTGTTGCGGGTCTATTACAGAATTTAGGTGAATTATTAGTTGCTAAAATTACACCTGAAGTTGCACAACACTGTGAACAATATAATCGCGATAATTTACCTTGGGTATTACAAGAATTAGCACTAGGTTATACTTATACTGATGTTTCAGCGGTGTTACTTAAAATTTGGCAGTTACCAGAAAAGATTATTATTCCTATTCGTCACTTCCATAAAGCACAAAGCCATCAAATTAATAATGATGTGAAAATCTTAAATTTGGCATCAAGACTCGCTTTACTTGATAGCCATAGCGATCTTTTTGAATTTGATGAATTGGTTGATGAGTCTTTATGCCAAAGCTTAAAATTAAGTAAAGCGGATATTGAGCAAGTGATTGAGGTAGTGTCAGAGGATGCGGGAAGTATTTTAACAGTAATGAATCCGAAGTTGTTTTCTAGATAAGTTGGCAACGATTGTTGAATAGAGCAGTGGATAAAATACTATACACTTATTGATATTGTATGCTGAGCTTAAAAGAGACAAGCGCAAGAAAGCTTGTTAGCATCGAATGGTTTTAAAAAATTAAAATAAGAATATAAAAAGTATAAAAATAAGTGAAGGACATTTATGAGTACATCTAGAGAACATTTTAGTTCCCGTATTGGCTTTATTCTTGCTGCGGCAGGCTCTGCTGTAGGTATTGGGAATTTGGTTGGCTTTCCTGTTAATGCAGCTAAAAATGGCGGAGGAGCATTTTTAATTTTGTATGCGATATTCGTTTTTTTAATTTGTTTACCTGTCATGATTGCAGAAATGGCTGTTGGTCGAAAAACAGCAAAAGAACCTGTGGGAGCATATAAATCTTTAAGTAATAATAGTACTCTGTGGGGAGCCGCAGGCTTTTTAGGTGTTCTAACGCCTTTTATGATTGCTGTATTTTATATGGTTATTACAGTATGGATATTTGGCTATATTGTTATAACGCTTTCAGGAAACTTAGACTATTTAGCGAGTGGTAATGGTTTTGGCGAATTTATTAACAGCCCATACTTATTTGTCGCTATGGCTGTTGTTGTTGCCATCGTAAACTTTATTTTGGTTGCAGGCGTTAAAGATGGTATTGAAAGAGCAGCTAAAGTATTAATGCCGACCTTGTTCTTTATGTTAATCATCATGGTTATTTTTGTTTTAACATTGGACAATGCAATAGCCGGCATTGAATTTTTCTTGATTCCTGATATCAGTAAAATAACGCCTAGTGTTATTAATGGTGCATTGTCGCAGGCATTCTTTTCACTTTCATTAGGTATGGGGATATTAATCACCTATGGCTCGTATATTGATAATAAAACCAATATTCCCAACTCAGCAAAATTAGTGGCAATTACTGATACTGGTGTAGCCTTTGTCGCGGGCTTAATGATTTTACCGGCAGTTTTTTCATTTAACCCTAATATAAACCCAAGCGAATTAAGTGATAGTTCGGTCTCATTGATCTTCACTTTCTTACCTAAAATATTCTTAGCGTTGCAAACCTCAATAGGCTATGTAGGAGCAAGCTCTGTTGCGGCGTTCTTTTTTCTATTAGTCTTTTTTGCCGCAATTACGTCATTAGTTTCTATTATCGAAGTTCCTGTCTCTTACCTGGTAACAGAAAAAAATCATAGCCGTAAAAAAGCTTTGTCTATTTTGTTGATGACAGCAGGCGTATTAACTGTTTTTGCTACTATCTCATTTGGCATGGTTACTTTCTTTACCGAGTTTACCTCCTATGCGGGAGAGAATAAGTCTTTCTTTGACATTGTTTACGATGTTTTTTATGACACAATATTACCACTTAATGGCTTCTTGCTGTGTGTATTTGTTAGCTATCGCTGGAAAGCAAAGAATTTATCTCAGCATTTAAGTATCGGTAATGATAAATATATTGGCTCTTGGGTGGAAAAATATATCAATTTTTCATTAGGAACGTTTATCCCTGCTATTGTGTTGATTATATTCATTAATACCGTTGCACAAAAGTTCTTTAGTGTGAGTCTATTTGGCTTTTAATTTAACATTTCAATCCGTAAATTTTTACAAGTAACATGTTAATCGCTGAGCCGGGCAATGGTATTATTGCTCGGCTTTATTCTTTAAAAAACACTCTACATAAATTAAGTTATTTCCTATGATTGAACACATTAACCCAGCCGACTTTACTGATTGTCAGCGCATTTTTCATGGTCGTGGGCATGCTTACGAGAACTTGTCACATGTGAATGTTGATTGGTTATCACCTGTTATATTAATAACACTATATGAGGCTGTTGATGAGTTATGGCTATTAACACAAGCAAAAGCATTACAACAATTAACAGATGAATGTCGAAGCGTACAAATACAGCGTCGGTATGAAAAATTTGCACCAACACAGGTTTTATTAGGTGAGGCGATTGATAGCACGATTGTTACTGAAAATAGCCTTTCTTATCATATCGAATTCGGCAAAGCGCAAAATAGCGGTTTATTTTTAGATATGGCTAATGGTCGTTCTTGGGTTAACCAACAGGCAGCGGGTAAAAATGTACTTAATTTATTTGCTTATACTTGTGCTTTTTCTGTAGCGGCAACTGCAGGGGGGGCAAGTAAAGTTGTCAATATTGACTTAAGTAAGTCGTCATTAAGTAAAGGTCGAGAAAATCACCAATTAAATAAGTTAGCAAAAAAAGAAGGTAAACAAGTCGTTTTTGAAGGTGTAGATATTTTTAAATCAAATAGTCGTATCAAAAAGTATGGAAAATATGACCTATTAATTTGTGATCCACCATCATTTCAAAAGGGTAGTGTTAATATTGAGCGTGATTATACCAAGATCATTCGTAGAATTCCACAATGGATGAACGAAGGTGCTCAGTTATTGTTATGTTTAAACTCTCCAGATCTTGATGAACATTTTTTAAAAAAAGAAGTAGCAGAGGCGTGCCCTGAGTGTGTGTTTGAACAACGTATAATGAACCCTGTTGTTTTTAAAGAGGCCCATGAAGGCAAAGGGCTTAAGGTCTTATTATTTTCATATCGTCCATAAGCGTATATAAAAATATACGAGTATATAACCAGTATGATAGTGTGATTTTATTCATTTAATTCTCCTTAAATAAAGGATAACTCATTAGTGTTAATGTTAATTTTTTGTAAACAAGTGTTGCAAGATATTTCGAATGGCGTTATGTTTACTTCTTTATAAATAAATTTAATGTGGATATTCAAATGAAAAAAGTTATCGGTTTATTATCAGTTGTTTTCTTACTTAGTGCTTGTTCTCCTAAAGTAGGAAGTGAAGATTGGTGTGCAGACATGAAAGAAAAAGATAAAGGTAGCTGGACAGCAACAGAAACTAAAGATTTTGCAAAGCACTGCATCTTCTAAAATAGCTTCTTATATTATTGAGGGCAATTAGTTGAAATTTAGCAGCTAATTGTTCTTATTTCTCTATTAATTCCTCTTCTACTTCTGTATTTCTTATACGAAAAAATCTTGCAAATCTTGGTATTCCTGCTTTAGTTTTACCATTATATTTATAGGTAATCGTATCGCCTATTTTAGGTGGATTAGCACGCTCATAATCACTAAACCCGGAACCAATCTTAAAAACAATACCTGTCGCTGTTCTTACTTTTATTGCACCTAGCATTCCTTGATATTTACCTTTCCCATCAATATAAGTGATAACGGTTGCTTCATCATGTTGATCTTTTTTCAGCTTCATTATGTTATTCGTTCTTCCTACATGATAATAAGCACTGCCTTTATGTATCATCAAGCCTTCACCTTGGTTGAATGTAATGCTATTAAGGGTATCATCGAGTTGCTGATTACTTGTTAATTTGAATTGCTTAATCATGTCTAAGTGTTTGGATGATGTCCTATTTGTTATGGTTTGCATCGATTTTATACGCTCAGTGAATGTTCCTGGATGTTTGGGAAGGTCAAAAATCATAAAACGCACATTACGCCAACAAGCTTCATCAATCTTAATCTTTCTTACACAGGATACTGTGCTTTGAAACTGCTCTCTACCTATCCATAGTTCGCCATCGATAGCTGTTGTGGGCCAATTTTTAGTAAACCAAGTAGGACTATGTATAATATTACCTTGGCGGGTTACTAGTTGTTGCCCGTTCCAATAACCTCGCATGCCATCTAACTTTTCAGAAATCCAGTATTGGTTGATATTTTCTACTGCTTTATAGCTTGTCGCATGCTGAATTTCAGGTTTAGAATGTGTGGGGTTGTAGGCATAAGCAGGTATAAATAAGAGTGCGTAGGAAAATAAGTATACTAAAAGTTTTGTCATTGTGAATGGCAGCATTATTAACATCCATGTTTTTTGATTTCTATTATTTATTTAATAATAGACTAAAATATAGACTATTATTAAATAAATAATTACACCACAATATTCAAGGAATGAATGTTTATGCGACAATTAAAATCCGTGTTAATAGCGAGCATTATTTTTGGCTTTTCTCCCGTCACATTAGCAAAGAAACATTGTGACCCTTTATTAGAGAAACTTCATCATATCCAGTCGTTACAACGAATTCCTTATTCAGTCAAAGAGGGAATAAGCTTACGAAAACGTGAAGATACGGCTAGGAAGCGTTGGTGGCAATGTGAAAAAGGTAGTAGTAAGAAAAAAATTAAGCAAACAAAAAAAGTAACGAAGAACAAAAACAGTACTTTAAGTTCGAAATTGAATGATGCTAGCGAAATAAAAAATAAAGGTGCTAACGTGGCAACGTCTTTTAAAAGTAGTAATGCCATCATTATAAAATCAAAATACCAAGGAGATAAACAGCAAGCATGGCTTAAATACTATCAGCAACCAGATAAGTGTATAAAGCCTAAAAGTTTACCTGCTTTTGCTGCTTGTATTGAAAACAAGCAAGCTCAACGAGAGAGTTTTGAAAACCAGTATAATAATCAATAATTTGATAAAAGAGAATATTACTTTTATAGTGTTTGCCGTTACTGTAACCCGAACTCAATTTAGTGGTAAATTCGGGAGTACATTAAACGTGACGAGGCTATCTCTGTTATAGGCGTTTTGGTTTATTGGTAATTAATTGCGATTGTTAATTTTTATAGCAATAATTTTGTTTGTTATCTTTGTATTGTGCAACCATGTCATCAATACTTGTTTGACAATATTCACGTAAGCCACTTAATAACATGTGTTTTTTACCGTGACCAACGACTTCACCTTCGCTGATTAAATCAAACTCTAACCAAGCATCACCGCGCTTTGCTTCAATAGTTAAACTGGTTTGAGCAAGTTGTAACGAAAGGCTTGTTATATCTAGTCGGTTGAGGCTTATTTTCATGCATTGATACATAACCATTGGACGTGCAGGGTTAATCATTACATTCTTTTCTGCCATTAACTTTACCAAAATGTCAGGAAAAGTATCACCAGAAAAGTCTACATAGGCTTTTGTTAATGCATTAATAAGCGATGGGCAGTGAGTTACTTCTCCACTCGCTTCTACTGTTAAATAAGTTTTATCTTTGTCATCAACTACATCAAAACAATTATTTATTTCGTTAGGGAAGGTTAGCGCGATATTATCATTTACCATCCCTGAAAAATTAAAGCTCATTTCTTTATGTAACCCTGCTTTCGCAATGATCACTGAGAATAATAAGTCACCAGGAACGCAAAAGCGTTTAGCTTCAATATTATGCAGCGGATTAAAATCATCAGCTACTTGCTTAGCAAAATCACTCGCTTGTTGGCGAGTAAAACTAATAATTTCGTTATCAATAGGGCAGTATTGCTCAATAAACATAGCTTTTTTAGGCAGATCTTTTTCAGACATTAGTAATCACTTGATTTACAAAAAACGAGGCATTCTAACAGTAATTAATAAGTTTTATCGAAAAAAAAGAAGTAATACCAACTAAGCAGACCTCTATAATTCATTCATTTGAATCACGGTAAGTACTAACTAATTGCTCTTTCTGATTCTTTGTTAACTTCTTGAGTTGATATTCTCGTTTACTTGCAATACTTTTATTTTCCGATTTTTCAATAAATACAAGTGTTACAGGGCGTTTTGCCCTAGTATATTTAGCACCAAGCTTGGTATAATTATGCTCATGCAGGCGACGGTCTATATTGGTAGTTATACCTGCATATAAGCTATTGTCATTACAACGCAAGAAATATACAAACCAAGTTTGTGCTGTATTCATGAAAATTACTAATAAAATTGATATAAACCTATGGTAAATAAAAGTGTTAGAGATATCAAATAATGTAAGTTTAGCGGATTGGGAAATAGAATTAAGTGCAATTCGTTCAATGGGCAACGGTGGACAGCGAGTAAATAAAGTTGCTACTGCTATTCACTTACGTTTCGATATCACTAAATCATCTTTACCAGCTGTTTATAAAGAGCGGCTATTAGCCTGTAAAGATAGTCGTATTTCTAAAGATGGAGTGATTATTATTAAAGCTCAATCTTTCCGCACACAAGAAATGAATAAAGAAGACGCGTTAAAGCGTTTAAAGGAATTAGTGATTGGTGCGATGACAGTACAAAAAAAACGACGTCCAACTAAACCCACAAAAGGCTCTGTTCAGCGAAGATTAACGACTAAAGCAAATAAAAAAACAGTTAAGCAGACTCGTCAGAAAGTTAAATTTTAAAGTCTCTTATTTTTAAGAGCGCTTTAATAAAAAATAATTCTAGTAGTACATAGAAAGTCCTGTATCAAAAATAATATAAGAGAGTAAAAATGCCCATTTCAGCAATAGGTGCAGTGGAAAAGCTGACTGCAAAACTTGATAGCAATAATATTGTTCAATATAAGCTCCCCTTAGCCGCTATCGATGAAAATGGAGAGCAACAGAGTATTGCCTTGAATCCGCTTATTGGTAGAAAATTAACGTTAGTTTTTCATAGCATGATCGCTTGTAAAAACTGTGGTAAAGCAACTAAAAAAAGCTACTCGCAAGGCTTTTGTTATCCTTGCATGGCTAAACTTGCCCAATGTGATATGTGTATTATGAAACCTGAAACCTGTCACCATCACTTAGGTACTTGTCGAGAGCCAGAGTGGGGAGAGAAGCATTGTATGGTCGATCATTATGTTTACTTATCAAATACTTCGGGTTTGAAGGTAGGTATCACGCGTCATACACAAATACCCACGCGTTGGATCGATCAGGGAGCAACACAAGCATTACCTCTTTTTAAAGTGAGAACTCGCTTACAGTCGGGACTTGTTGAAACTGCCTTAGCTGAATTAGTCAGTGATAAAACTAATTGGCGTGCTATGCTTAAAGGTAGTAATGAACCGATTGACTTGAAAGCACAAGCGAAAGTGTTAGTACCACAAATAGCTGATAGATTGGCTGAAATAAAGCTTAAATATGGTGAAGAATCTGTACAGCAACTAGATGAACATGTGGTTAATATCGTTTTTCCTGTGAGCCAATATTTAACGAAAATTAGTTCTTTTAACTTTGATAAAACATCAACAATATCAGGTATATTACTAGGTATTAAAGGGCAGTATTTGATTTTTGAAGAAGGCGTTATTAATATGCGTAAATTTTCATCATATCAAATAACTGCTGAGTATTGATTTGTTGCCAATTTTTTTTCAATGTGTGCTAAATTCTAACTTATACTTTATTTATTAAAAGATAAATAAAGTCATACAAATAAACTGGACCGGAAAACTTTTTATGACAGTTACTGAATATGCTAATCAAATGGATAAAATCTTTGTTTTATCTGATTCATTTATTCGTATCAAAGAACTAATTGATGATGAGTCTTCAACTATAGATGATATCAGCGATGTAATTATTATTGATCCTGCATTAACAGGAACAATTTTAAAACTTGCTAACAGCGCACTTTTTAATTATCCAGGAAAAATAGACACTATCTCTAAAGCGGTATTAGTTTTGGGGATTACTGAAGTCTATAATCTTGTGATAGCACATTTTACTACCAAAGCATTTAAATCAATGAGCACGGATTCCGTTTATTTAGATAGCTTTTGGCAAGAAAGTGTTGATTGTGCTTTGTTGATTAAATTTCTAGGATGTAGCTTAAACCTTCCTAATGGTGAACGATTATTCATTTTAGGTATGTTACATAATCTGGGTGAGTTGATAGTTAAACGAGTATCTCCTGATAAAGTGTTGCAGTGCGAAAATATTGATAATGGCAAGCTACCTTGGGATAACCAACGTGAAATTTTAGGTTTTACCTATGGGGAGTGTGGAGCTGAATTATTAAAACAGTGGCAGCTACCTTATAATATTGTGTCGCCTATTCGTAATCAAGACCAAGAAGATTTCAATATCATAAATACTGAAACTCAATTACTTTATATTTCGAAGCGAATTATGATTCATCAAAAGCTATTGAAGACGAATAGTCAAAATGAAATGATAAATGAATTACACTTACCATCTTTTGGTATCGATGATGATATGTTATGTATGGCGCTTGGTTATTGTGATTTAGAACGTTTAGGTATTTTATCAGTGTTAAGCCCATCAGCAGTGACTATTTATTAAAGGGAAGATCATAGGCTAAGTGTAGCTCTTAAAATAAGTCGTGTTAAGTCATAAAGGCGTAATAGCATGTTTACGAAGAGCGTGCTCTTGTTGTGCATAGGGGAAATAAACCAGGGCAGGTACTCGATTGAGTAATAGTTGTTTATTAACTTTGAGGGCAACGCAGGCATGAAGCCTTTTAACTAGTATGAAAAGATAGTAATTTATACTAATCTCACCAACAATGTGATCATTTCTACTTGCTAAAATCACCTACTACATCGTTATTTATTTAATAATTAGAACAACTAGCCTTTGCAGTATAGGTCTAGTTGACACAAATTTAAGACATAAAAAAAGCGAGTTATCTTTTAGATACTCGCTTTTTTTTGTGACTTTAATTAAAAATTAAAGTGCAACAATGTTCTCAGCTTGAGGGCCTTTTTGACCATCAGTAACTGTGAATTCAACTTTTTGACCTTCAGCTAAAGTTTTGAAACCTTCGCCAACGATTGCGTTGAAATGAGCAAAAACGTCTGGACCATTTTCTTGCTCGATGAAACCGAAACCTTTAGCTTCGTTAAACCATTTTACTGTACCAGTAGTTGTAGACATAAGAATATTCCTATTTGTTTATTTATGAGTAATTGAGCTCAATCAGCTTGTATTATACAAAACTGACGAAGCGGGTTTGCTAAAAAGTGTTGCTATTACTTATAAAACAGGACGAGAAATATCTATCAAGCAGAAATTTACAGCGAAATGGTGTACAAAAATATAAAACTAACTTCAAGCGACCTTAATTATAAAGCCGTACCGATTGTTGTCAATACTTATGTCGTAATACAGGCATATTTATTGATTATTAATTGCCTGACTAATGTTGATTTAATGTTTTTATGTAATGAAAGTGTTAATTATGTGTATCTTTTTATAACTTTTTTGCATGCTCATGATGTTTTTTATTACCTTTTTGTTTTAATTGAATAATAAAAACCACCTCTTGTTATTTGTTTTTTATTTCATAACTCATTGTTTGCAAGGTATTTTTATTTGATTTTTATGGTGGTTTTATTGCTAAAGGTAGAGCAGGTGACGGTAGATTTTATAATGGATTAATTTTCATCCCTTGTAAGTATTGAAACACTACATTATAAATAGGTAGTGGTTAGTATTATTTGTACTAATTAATACGGCACATGAAAAATTCAATGCGCTGTAGTATAAAAATATAAAAAATATAAAAATTAGTACTCTACTTTTACTCTTGAGTTTAAGAACAAGTAACTAATTTAAAAACAATAATCTTAGAAGGAAGTAACATGTCAACAAAATTTAGAGCCACTACACTAGCTTTAGCTGTAAGTGTAGCGTTAGGCACCGCACCCTCGTATGCAGCCGAAAAAGCTGATTCAGTAAAAGAAGAAAAAGTAGAGCGTATTGCTGTTGTTGGTTCACGTGGCGCACCTCGTTCTGTTAATGACTCACCAGTACCTATAGATATTATCGGTGGTGATGAATTAGCAAAAGGTGGTAATACGGATATGCTTGAACTATTAAAAGGAAGTGTCCCTTCTTTAAATGTTCATAGTAATCCTATATCTGATGCAGCAAGTTTAGTTAAGCCTGCAAATCTACGTGGTTTATCTTCAGACAGTACATTAATTTTAGTCAATGGTAAGCGCCGTCATCGTGCTTCTGTTATCGCGTTACTCGGCGGTGGCATAAATGATGGTGCTCAAGGTCCTGATATTTCAGTTATTCCTAGTTCTGCATTAAAACAAGTTGAAGTTTTACGCGATGGTGCTGCGGCCCAATATGGTAGTGATGCTATCGCTGGTGTAATGAACTTTGTTTTAAAAGATGATTCGGATGGTGGCAGTTTAACGGTGAGAGCTGGATCTTATTATGAAGGCGATGGTGATACGTTAGAAGTGTCAGGTAACATTGGTATGGAGCTGACCAAAGATGGCTTTATCAATGCCAGTTTCCAATATAAAAACTCTGATGCAACGAGTCGAAGCGTGCAACGTACCGATGCCGCTGCTTTCGATGCCGTTGGTGTTGAAGGTATAGAAAACCCTGCTCAAGTTTGGGGTTCGCCAAAAGTTGAAGATGACTACACCATCTTTATTAACTCAGGTTTAGATTTAGGTGATAATAAAGAAGCCTATATGTTTGGTAACTTCTCTGAACGTGATGTCCGTGGTGGTTTTTACTACCGTAACCCACATACTCGTGGCGGAGTCTATAGCAATGGGGATACCGATGAAGATGGCGATCCAAATTTATTAATTGCTGATTTGGATGGTATTGGTGTTGGTGGAAGCTGTAGTCCTGTCAACATAACGACAGACAATGTATTAACTCAAGATGACTATATTAATAATGTGGTAAATGATGCTAACTGCTTTAGCTTCAATGAAATGCTGCCGGGTGGTTTTATACCAAACTTTGGCGGTAACATTGTTGATACCTCATTAACCATGGGTACGCGTGGCGAGTTAGACAATGGCGTTATGTATGATGTGAGTGGCTCTGTTGGTATGAATGAGTCGAGCTATGTTATTTATGATACGTTAAATGCTTCTTTAGGCCCTGTTACAGGGAGAGATTTTAGTCCTGGTAAGCATAGACAATTAGAAAAAACATTTAATCTCGATTTTAATAAAGAGCTTGAACTTGATGCTATCGATTATTTAATGGTTGCTGCCGGTTATGAATGGCATGCTGAATCTTTTGAAGTGACTGCTGGGGATGTAGACTCGTATATCGCTGGTCCATACACAGATCAAGGCTTTGGTATCGGCTCTAATGGTTTTCCAGGTTTTAAACCTGAGTCAGCGGGGGTTTTTTCACGTCAAAACTTTGCATTTTATGTTGATGTTGAAGCCCAGATCACAGAAGATCTATTAATAGGTACAGCACTTCGATATGAAGATTATAGTAGTTTTGGTGACGATACTAACTATAAAGTTACCGCTCAATATAACGTAACTGAAGACTTTTCATTACGTGGCTCAATTAGTACGGGCTTCCGTGCCCCAACAGTTGGTCAAGCAAACTATTCAAATGTACAAACATCGTTAGATGGTGGTGTATTGTCGGATTCAGCATTGTTACCTGCCACTAACCCTGTTGCACAACAATTAGGTGCTACTGAGTTAACACCAGAAGAATCTGAAAGTTACACTTTAGGGGCTGTTTGGAATATTGGAGATGTGTTTATTACACTTGATTATTACAATATTCAAGTTGAAGATCGTATATCTCAATCAGATAAATATAATCTAACTGAAGATGATAAAGCAGCATTAACATTAGCGGGTGTAGCGAATGTAGATTCAATTCAACAAGTAAGCTTTTTTACAAATGATTTTGATACTACAACGCAAGGTATTGATTTAATAGCTAACTACTCTACTGAGTTACTTGAAGGTGATTCAGTGTTTAGTTTTGCCTATAACTATAACGAAACGAAAGTTGATAGCTATAGCGAAGTAACGGGCGATTTTAAAGTATCTCGTTTAGAAAATGACTTGCCTAATCACAGAGCGACTCTTACTTGGTCACAGAGTTATGATGACTTTAGTTTCTTTGTACGTGGTAACTACTACGGTGAATATCAAGGCGTTCATGTAGATTACGATGCAACAATTGGTGATGGTGATGCGGCTTTATTATTTGATGCTGAAGCAAGTTATTTCATAAATGACTCATTTACTGTTGCTGTTGGTGCGCAAAACATCTTTGATGAACAAGCAACTAAAATCAACCGCCAAGATGGTGGTGATAACAGTGCGTGGGGTGGTGTTTATTATGAAACATCTCCTTTTGGATTTAATGGTGGTTACTACTATGTAAAAGCAACGTACAACTTCTAATAGATTTAAATTAAAAGTTTTACGTTAAAACCCCAGCAATTGCTGGGGTTTTTATTGGTATTCATTTAATAAACAGAATAAAGCACAAAATATGAGTTTAATTGTTCAAGCTAACTTGCTATTGAAACAGAATCAAATCAAACAAGCTGAGTCCTTATACCGGCAATTACTAACACAAAACCCTAATAATATTGATGCATTATGGGGATTGGGTAAAGTTGCGCTAGCGCTTGATAGTTATCAGCCTAGTTATGATATTTTCAAACGATGTGTACAACTCGCGGCTAATGCCTCACCTTTGTGGTTATCATTAGCTCAATCTTGTCAAAAACTTCAACGTTTTGAAGAGGCGGAGCAAGCATTACTAAAAGCTTATGAGATTAAAAAGGAGAGTATTACAACGTTATTATCCTTAGTTATTTTTTATTGTCAGTCGAATCAGTTGGCTAAAACGAAAAAATACCTCGATGCACTCTTCTCTATAGCACCTAATAATATTCGTGTATTTTGTTTAAAAGTTCGAATAAATGTACAGGTTATACTTGATGAGCATGCACAAAGTTTTTTAGAAAAATTGACAGATAAAACAAATGATTTAACCCAGAAAGAGCAGGTGTTACTTCATTATGCCTTTGCACAGTTATATCAACAATCGTCAAATTATAAGCAAGCATTCTATCATTTTACTCAAGCAAATGAATTACAGGTGTTACAAGTATCATTCACCGTTGCCGATATGGAAGACTACTTTTCTCAACTAATAAAAGCTTTTTCATCCACTTTTATAGATAAAATAAAACAAGAACAAGCGGTGAATTTATCACGAATAAAGAAACCTCTTTTAACGCCAATATTTATTGTTGGGCAGCCACGTTCAGGCTCTACTTTGTTAGAACAAATGTTAATTAGTCATACCGATATTAGCTCTGCCGGTGAATTACCTTTTTTAGCTGGGGATATTGCTCAGGGGATTTGGCAGCTAACTAAGCAAGAATTTCCTCAAGGATGTGCACATTTAACGGTAAAGCAGCGTGAATCATTAGCTCAGCATTATTTAGCTAATATGCACACCTTGGCACCAAAAGCTAAATTCATTATTGATAAAATGCCGGCAAACTATCAATCTATTGGTTTGATTAAAATGCTTTTCCCACATGCGAAAGTTATTCATATTTCACGCGCGGTGAAGGATGTTAGTTGGTCAATATTTACTAATAACTTTGATGCTGCAGAACCTTATTTTTGTTCAATGTCAGAGATAGTTAATTACCATAAAAACTATCAGCAAGTGATGTCTCATTGGCAGCAGGTGTTACCAGAATTTATTCATAATATTAGTTATGAGGAACTTGCCGCGTCTCCTAAAGAATCACTTACTAAGCTTTTGAATTTTTGTTCATTAAGTTATCAAGAAAAGTGCTTAAGCTTTGAAAATAAGTCGCGTCATATTGATACGCTGAGTGATATACAATTACGTGATGGTTTACAGCGTAATATAGCTAGGACGTGGTTACCTTACCAAGAATACCTTCCTGTTTGTTTTAATGAATTGTGTTAATTTATGGGGCTTATTGGGAAGAAATATTAAGTGTTGATAAGTTAGAAAAATACTTCAGTGAAGTGTCTTAAAATAAAAAAGCCTGCATTATTTTCACAATGCAGGCTTTTTATTAATCAGTCTATTTTTACAATTTAAATTCTTGAACTGATTGTTGTAATTCTTCTGAAAGACGAGCTACTTCACTACTTGAGGCGGCTGTTTGTTGCGAGCCAGCAGTAGTTTGCTCAGCAATAGCAACGATTGACTCGAGGTTTTCACTAATTTCATGTGCAACGACATTTTGCTCTTCTGCCGCTGTCGCTATTTGTGAACTACGATCATAAGCTTCATGTACCGCATGCGTAATTGTTTCTAGTGCTCTATCCGCTTCTTTAGATTGCGTTACACAGTCGCTGGCTTTAGCTTTACCTGTGTCCATTACTGTTACCGCTTTTTCTGCACCTGATTGCAGAGATTCAATCATGGTGTGAATTTCTGCAGTAGATTCTTGTGTTCTACTCGCAAGCGTTCTAACTTCATCAGCAACAACAGCAAAACCTCGACCATGCTCACCGGCACGTGCAGCTTCAATAGCCGCGTTTAAAGCAAGTAAGTTAGTTTGGTCAGCAATGGCACGAATAACATCCAATATACCGCCAATAGAAGCGCTATCCTGCTGTAATTGATTAATTACATGTGCAGCAGAGTCAACTTCTCTCGCTAATTGTTCAATGGTTTCACGATTACGACCAGAAATTGTTTTAACTCGTTCTGCTTCATCATCAGCATGCTTAATTTCGTTAAGTGCATCGTTAGCGCTAGATAATACACTTTTGGCCGTACTGCTCATTTCAGTTGTTGCTGAAGCAGCTTGTTCTACTTGATTGCGTTGCTCCTCTATTGCAATGGTACTTTCTGCTGTTACAGTTGATGTTTCTTCAGCAGCTGCAGCAAGTTGTGCTGAGCGGTTTACAATACCTTCGATAAGGCTACGTAAACTATCAATAAGCACATTACAGTTTTTCGCTAAGAGCGCAAATTCGTCCTTACCCGTTTCATCTAGTTTTCGTGAAAGATCGCCAGAAGATACTATATTTAGCATATCATTTACACGACTTAGTGGACGAGTAATACTTAGTAAGGTAAAACGTGCGATAACGAAAGCAATAATAATTGACACTATTGCGATAATAGTTGTTTGTTTGTTACCACTATCTACCGAGCTTTTAACTAGTTCACTTGAAGCTAAAGTTGCTTGATTAGCTAGTTCTACCTGTGTGTCTAATATTTTATTTGCGCGAATAGTATCTTGCTCTAAAGCTTCTAACATGGCTTTAGCTTGTTTATTCGCAATTAACTGAGATTTTTTATGAAATATAGTACCAGCATCGGAAGAGAGTAATCCCTCAAGCTCACTAAAAGCGTCTGATAACTCTTCTGCAATACTCTCCATATTATTCATCGTTAGTTCAGCTATAATCTCGTTTACTGAAGATTGAGCTCCTTCTAAACTAAATGAAATTTCACTTTCTATCAGGTCAGCAGTACTGTCTGAATTGATATCTCGATACTCTAAAGACGAGGATACAATAGCATTGAATTGATTTTCTAACTGTTCACTTAAACTGATCGCGCGCTGTAATTTAGTCTCAGCTAATCGATGATCAGCTAAATCAAGTAATAATGTGACGGCATCATCAGCCTTGTCTTCTAAGTCACTGACTTTTTCTTTTAATAATATACTTTGCTCAATAGAAATTTTACGGTTGCTGAAAACTGAGAGTGCATTTTTTTCAAGACTGCTAAAGACTTGGGATACTTGATTTAAATTTCCCATTAACTCATTTTCATTTTGTACCAATGCTTTTAATTGCTCAAATTCGGGCATGAATTGCGCATTTATCGATCTATAGCGATTTAAGTTTACTGCTAATAAATCAAGATTTGTTTGATAAAAACCTCTTAGTGTCGAGCTTTCCATTTTCTCTAATGCTAAAGCTAGTTTATTACTCCCTTTTAAGGTAGGAATAGCTAATTGGTTTTGTTGTTGAGTTGAGTCGCTAATTGTATTCAAGTTAAGTAAGGAAATTACGCTGGTTAAAATCAGTAGAATTGAAATGATGGCAAAACCACCAATTATTTTCATTGCTACAGTTAAATTCATATATATCACCAATTAGTTTGAATAAAATTATTAGTTAAATACTAGTAAGTACTCTAACTAACAATGATTATGTTGTGTTATTTCATTTTATTTTTTGAGTAAATGTTAAATTAGTACGACTTCGATATAAATTTTATGGGCTGACCATCTTGTCTATATAGACCGTAACTCTTGCATATTTTTAAAAGGCATATTGATAATAAGTATCATCAATTAATTCAGTATATCAAGGTATTAAACTTTTTCACCCTTAAAATGCGTTTTATTTAGTAGATTTTAAGTGAGATTGCTCTATAAAAGTTTTTTTATCATGCCAGCGTAGCATCGTTAGATGTTTCCCCCAGACACAACCAGTATCTAATGCATAAATATTAGGAACTGAGCAGTTGCCCATAAGTGCGGCCCAGTGGCCAAAAACCCAAGTGGTTTTTTTTATTGTTGGTGATAGTTCGTACCAAGGTAATAGCATTTCTTGGTTTGTTTTAGTTGAGTCAAGTTTTGAGCTAGGTGCTAATGGAGCCGACTTATTATGAAATTCTAGTCGTTTATCTATGTAGCAATAACGCATTCTGGTAAAGGAATTTATAGTATAACGAAATCTATCTTCTTCAGTTTTCGCTTGTTGCCAATTATCAGGTTTTTCACCATACATGGCCGAAAGCCAATAATCCCTATTGGTAGCGCTAAGTTTTATTTGTGCGTAATTTGCTTGTTCTATTGCTTGTTGTAAGTTCCATTGAGGAGATATTCCCGCATGGCTCATATAAGCATCATCATTACCTATTTGCTGTAATAGAGGTTGCTGAGCTAGCCAGTTCATTAAATCATCAACATCATCAGCGGCCAGTAATTTAGCAAGCTTATCTTGTTCTTTTACTTTTTTAATGCCGGCATATACCGCAAGCAGGTGAAGATCGTGATTACCCAGAACTACTTTTGCCGATTGCTTGAGTGATTTTACGAAACGAAGGGTTGCTAAAGAATCAGGGCCTCTAGCAACAAGATCGCCAGCTAAATACAGTTGGTCAACTTCTTGATCAAAAGCGACTCTGTCTAATAGTGCTCTAAGTTCACTATAACAACCCTGAATATCGCCAACTAAGTAAATTGCCATTTAACTGTTACCCTTTAATGGTTAACTTTGTTCATTTTCTCTATTTATTGCACGTCTAGACTGTTTTTTATTACTCTTCTCAATCTCTTTTGCAGGGGGATTATCAACAATGAAGTTAGCAAGCATAATGAAATCATCAAGTGTTAAATTTTCAGGGCGTAAATTCGCATCAATATCAAGGCTGGTTAATTGTTCTACACTAATTAATTTTTTAAAGCCGTTACGTATGGTTTTTCTACGTTGATTAAAAGCGGCTAAACATACGGTGTTAAGTGCGTTGATATCCTTTACCGGATTTTCTATAGTTTTGTGCGGTATTAAGCGCACAATAGCAGAGTCAACTTTAGGTGCAGGTTTAAAAGCCTCTGGACCTATTTCCATTACTGGAATAACTTGGCATTGGTATTGTGTCATAATTGATAAACGACCATACGCTTTACAATGAGGTTCTGCAGCCATTCGCTCTACGACTTCTTTTTGTAGCATGAAGTGCATATCTTTAACCTTATCTTTAAAGGTTAAAAGGTGGAAAATTAATGGCGTAGATATATTGTAGGGTAAGTTACCAAAGATACGTAATGGGTTCTCTATCCCACTTTCATTTTGTGCTAACGCTGCAAAATCAAAATTTAATGCATCAGTTTCATAAATGGTTAAATGTGGGGCTAAAAAAGGATGATGGCGTAATCTATGCGCAAGATCTCTATCTAATTCTACTACAGATAGCTTCCCTGCTCTTTCAACTACTGGCTCTGTTAGTGCGCCAAGCCCAGGACCGATTTCAATTAAATTCTCACCAGGCTCAGGGTTAATTGCATCAATTATGTCACTGATTACGGCATCGTTATGAAGAAAGTTTTGACCAAAGCGCTTTTTAGCTTGATGACCTAAGTGGGTTTTACTGTTCATAAATATTCTCTAGTTGTCAGGCTATTTAACACGGTTTGCTACTTCGACTAAATCAATAGCAGTCTTCATTGCTTCCATCATGCTACCAGAATCAGCAAGACCAGTACCAGCAAGTTCAAGTGCAGTACCGTGATCTACTGAAGTACGAATAAAAGGTAAACCTAATGTTATATTTACCGATGAACCAAAACCTTTATACTTCAATACAGGTAAGCCTTGATCGTGGTACATAGTTAAAATTGCATCGGCATCATTTAAGTATTTTTCATGGAAAATAGTATCAGCAGGTAAAGGGCCAATAATATTCATTCCTTCTTCTCTAAGCTCAGCAAAAGCTGGTTCCATTACTTCAATTTCTTCACGGCCTAAATGTCCATCTTCACCTGCATGAGGGTTGATACCACAGACATAAATTTTTGGTGAAGCGATACCAAATTTGCTTTTTAAATCTTGATGAAGAATACGGGTAACTTTTTGTAAACGTTCAAAAGTTATTGCTTTAGATACGTAGGCTAAAGGTATATGTGTCGTTACTAAAGCAACACGTAAACCTTCCGTTGCTAGCATCATTACAACGTCAGTACAATTTGCTTGGTTGGCAAAATATTCAGTGTGACCACTAAAAGGTACGCCTGCTTTATTAATCAAACCTTTGTGAACAGGGCCAGTAACAATAGCATCAAACTCACCCGAGATATTTTTCTCGCTTGCTACTCTTAATGTTTCGACAACATAAGCGCCATTATCTGTATCTAGGGTACCTGCGATAGCAGGTGCTCCTAATGGGATGTCTACGATAGTTAAGGTGCCTTTAGCTTGAGGCACAGCTTTAGCATTAGCATCATAATCAATCAGTGTAATCGGTAAGTTTAGCTGTTGGGCACGCTCTTCCATTAATGCTTTAGATGCAATAACAACAACTTGAGCTGGCCAAGGTTGTTGAGCAATTTTAAGCACTAAGTCAGGACCAATACCAGCAGGTTCACCGGGTGTAATAGCAATGCGTTTAGTCATGCTTATTTATCCTGTTCAAAAATTTCGATGTAAGCGTCATCGCGAGTTTCTTTCATCCAACGCGCATCTTCAAGGGCAAATTTACGGCTATGAAGAATTTGATAGGCTCTGTTCTGATTCATTTGTGAAGTAGCATCAACCATACGTCGATCATTTAATTGAATGATATGCCAGCCAAATGAAGAGCGAAAAGGCTTGTGATATTCACCAGGTTGCATGGTAGCTAGCGCTTCTTTAAAGGCAGGGTCATAGCTTTTTGGATCGGCCCAACCTAGATCACCACCACGAACAGAGGTAGGACCTTCAGAAAATTCTTTAGCTGCATCAGCAAAAGTAATCTCACCCGCTTTAACTCTATCTAATAGTGCTTGTAATTGTGCTTCTGCTTTCTCTTCACTTAAAATTATAGATGGCTTTATTAATATGTGGCTAGCTTTAACTTCTTCAACTTCTACTATTTGGCGGCCACGAATATCAAGTATTTTAACAATACTAAACCCTAAACCAGTACGAATAGGGCCAACAACAGTACCTTTATCTTTCCCTGCAATTAATTCAGAGAAAAGCGTTGGCATTTCATTAATGTTTTTCCAGCCTAAATCACCACCTTCGAGTGCGTTAGCACCGCCCGATGAAGCAATAGCAATTTTCTTAAAGTCAGAGCCATTGTTTAATAATTCAATTACTTTATCGGCACGTTCTTTATTTGAATTCAACTCCGCTTGAGTAGGATCAGAAGGAAACTCTATCAAGATATGACCAAGGTTATATTCAACATCATTGGTGGTTTGTTCTTTCATCAATTCTAATAAATTAGAAACTTCTTGTGGGGAAATATAGATGCGGCGTTGCACACTATTACGGCGAACTTCACCAGAAATTAATTCAGTACGAACACTTTCACGATATTTCTCATAATCAGTACCATCGTTAATAAGTGATTGACGAAATTGAGATAAAGTAAGTTTATTTTCCTTTGCCATATTCGTGATTGTTTGATCTAATTGAGCATCACTGACTTGTACACCCATACGTTCGCCAATTTGTAAGGTTAAGTTATCGTTAATTAGCTTATCCATAACTTGTGTACGTAAAGCATTATTTGACGGTAATGCTTGATTGTTTTTTATTGCTTGCTGTTTAATATTCTCCAATAGGCTTTGAACTTCAGATTCAAGTACTACGCCACTGTTTACAATAGCAGCAACTTTGTCCAGTTGTTTTTCTTCGGCTTGTGCTATTTGTATTCCAGAGTGAAGGACGGTGGTTAATATTAACGTTTTAAGTAAAATAGTAGCTAAATTTTTCATGAATTATTACATCTTGGTTATGGTGCATTATAAATTGTAATTATGTTTAGTTTTGTAAATAGTAAGGACGTTTATAGCCAAAAATACTTGAATTAAACATGTCTTGTGTGCCGATGGTATCTTGCTTGCCATCTAGCCCCTTTATGATGAACTGTAGTTCTAAACCACTATTAAATTCATCTCGGTTTTCATTAGAAAACCCATCATTTAAGTTTGAGTTTATATATCTATGGTACGCAATTCGTATAGCCCAGCAACAACTTTCATATTGTATGCCTGTGTAGCTTTCTATACTACGCTGCTCTTTTAAATCTTGTGTAACACGTCCCACAAAAGCCCAATCTCGGTTAATAGCAACGTTTGCTAGTAATGACATTTGCTCTAAACTACTACCTGAGACATTACGAGTATACCTATGGTTCAATTGAACTGAATTATATTTATCAATTTGATAATTTACAGCCGCTTGACTCTTATTCGTGAAGTTATCAATTGTATTGTATTGTATATCGCTACTCATTTGCCACTTATGATTTAAGCGGTAAAATAAATTAGCAGCAACTGATGATTGTTGGACACTTGAATTGTTATCGCTATTGGCGAGTATCTCATCGAGGGAGTCACTAGTATTAATAGAGTCCAGATAATCTAAAGAGTTCAGAGAATTAATGAAGTTAGCAGAATTCTTACTTGATAAATATTGAATACGACCAATACTTAAACGAAAAACTTCTAAATTTGACTCATTAAGAATTCGTGTAGTAATGCCCCAAGTGTACTGATTAGCACTGGCAACTCTATCTAAACCGCTATAACTTCTATCTCTAAATAAACCATTGAAATCGTCTTGTAAGTTAGAGGTGTCATATAATCCTATATTCGATTGATCTTCTTCTGGAATATACAAATACTGAATTTGAGGCTCTATGGTTTGAGTATAATTATTGTTAAATAATGATAACGTTCTATCGAAATTAACACCGCCGTGGAAGCGTATTTTCGGTAATGTTCGGCTTACAGTTTCGGTTAACTCACTTCCCACTTGGATATTATCTTGCTGATAATACGTATGCATTAACTTAAATTCTGAATTTAAAAACCAAGCCGGCGTAGAAAAAGGAAAACTAACCCCTGCTTCAACATGGTAACGATTTGCGTTAACTTGATCACTGGTTTCGCTTTCAAAACTTGTTAACTCTGAGTACAACTCTAGCTGCCCTGATAAACCTAGTTCAGAAAATAAAGTAAAGGGCTCTTGAGCTGATATTTCTATATGAGGTAATGTTTTATAACTTGCTTGGTGATCACCTAACACTTCAAAATCTTGCAATTTCATTGTGGTTTGCCATTGTTCACCAAAATAAGATAATTCACCTATTTGATACAAGTAAGCATCATTTGAATTGTATTGATTAGAGCCAATATCAATTAGATAATTTTCATCACTAATGGTGGTGTAATCTATGTAAGCACGGAAGTTATCAGAAAATGTTCCCACATGCTGAAACCTTGCCAGGTAGCGGGCTGAATTATCTGATTTAAGTTCGTTATCTCGGTGAAGATATTCAATATCAAGATTACCGCTTTGTAGTCCAGACAAGTAACGGAATTCTGTTTTTAATTGTGTACCACGTTTTGACATATAACGAGGTGTTATAGTTGCGTCCATATTAGGAGCTATATTCCAATAATACGGCGTCTCAATTTCTATGCCAGAGTTAGTTGTGCTACCAATCTTTGGATATAAAAGGCCACTTTTTCGTTGGTCAGAAACCGGAAAAGTGAAATAAGGTAAGTATAAAACGGGTGTATCAAATAATCTGACTTGTGCATGATAAGCTTGACCTTCATTACCATCAGCAGATATTTTTATTTCAGAGGCTTTTATCTGCCAGGCTGGGTTATCTCCTATACACGTTGTATAAGTTGAACCTGCTAAGCTTAGACCTTCCTTTGAGTTTATTTGTAATTCGTTAGCACTACCATGACCTGGATTACCATAAAGTTGATAAGCAGCATCAAGCATTGTGCTTTTTTGTTCTTTTTTACTGGCGTAGAGCTTACTGGCATGAATATCAATATTTTTATTTTGATAGTGTATGTTGCCGGTTGCATTAAACGTCATTAATAAACGGTCAAAATTAAGTTCGTCAGCTTGTATCATTTGATTTTTATCAACAAGCGTAACACCGCCGCTAAAATTGGCAATTTGATCTTTTTCAATATTTGCATAATTAGACGTAATATTAATACTATCGTCAGTTATCTTGGGTCCATTGGTTACCATTGGAATATAGATAGGAATAGGGCATTGAAGCTGAAATAGCTCATCTGTTTCTGAATCTACTTCAGAATTTTTTTCAATAGTTGTTTCAGCTAACGCAGACATTGAAAATGTCATAGAGAAAGTAGCAATGAAAATAAGGGATAATTGGAGAAAATGCATTTATTTGTAAATGTTATCTTAAATATGCGCAATGAAACGTATATGATATAGGAAATATAGCCTTCTAGCTACGAGAAGCAAGCAAATAGCACATAAAGTGTAGGAGAATGATTAAAAAATGCGTATTTGGGGGAAAGTTTTAGGATTTTTATTTGGCTTTATGCTGAGCAAAAATCTATTTGGTGCGTTATTAGGTGTCTGGTTAGGACATATGTTTGATCGTGGACGCGGTTTTGATTTTGATGGTGTCACGGGTGGTAAGGAAGATGATGTTGCTCGTCAAGCTGCTTTCTTTTACACAACCTTTTCTGTTATGGGACATGTCGCTAAAGCAAAAGGTCAGGTCACTAATCATGAAATAGCTTTTGCAAGTGCTTATATGGATAAACTTAATTTATCCAATGAGTTACGTCAGCAAGCACAAGATGCATTTCGTGAGGGGAAAACCACAGGATTCCCTTTAGAAGAACGGCTAAGAAAATTTAAGCGTATTTGTGGTAATCGCCATGATTTACGATTGATGTTTTTAGAAATTCAAATTCAAGTAGCTTTTTCTGATGGCGATTTAGATGCCAAAGAGCGTGAAGTTTTACATACTACTGCTAAATTTTTAGGTTATTCAGCCCGTCAATTAGATAATTTACTTGAAATGATTATTGCCGGCGCCGCTTTTAATCAACAAGCAGGGCAGAGTTATCAGCAATTCAATGGAGAAAATGCATCAACGAATGCCGGGCAGTTAGATAATGCTTATAAAATTTTAGGGGTGAGTAAAGACGATTCTAAAGGTGATATTAAAAAAGCTTATCGTAAGCTTATGTCTCAACACCATCCGGATAAATTAATTGCTAAGGGATTGCCACCTGCAATGATGGAAGCAGCAAAAGAGAAGACTCAAGATATTCAAGCCGCATACGATTTGATTTCAAAACAATCGTAAAAAAATTTAATTACCTTGTTTATAGAAATCCCAGTGACATAAATAAGCTTTGAACCAAGTATAGGGAAATGGTTATTTAATCCTAACTTGGTTTACGCTATTTATACCAATCTCACTAACTATGTGATCATTACTACTTGCTAAAATCACCAACTACATCGTTATTTATTTAATAGTTAGAACAACTAGTTATTGAAATAAATTCCTTGTGTTTGGCGATTTTTTCTACGTATAAAATTGTTCACTTAATTAATGAAACTGATATTAGATCGCTGTTCGAGATAAGAACGGCTATACAGAGTATTAACTGTTATTGAGGGTAATTACATCGTCATACTATTGGGCGTTTGATAATAGAGGTTTTAAGCTTTTAACTTAAATCTTACCAGCCAATAGACTTCAACCAACTATTTACTTGAGTAAGTAGTTCTGTTTCTGGATAGTACCCCATAGCGCTATTGTTTAGTTGGCGCTGACGATAATAGACTTTCATTTCTTGCTTAGACAATAACAAACGTTCTTTTGCTTTATATAGCGCAAAGTGATTATCTTTTTTTAGGTATAAATCTAGTACAGGGTATTCACTCGCGGCTAATTTTTTTGCAAAGTCGGTGTTAGCTTTATCAATTAATTTTTCATTGGTTAATACATAACTACTTAATAAAATAAGTGCGTTAGGTACTTGGCTAATATTGGGTTGCTCACCGCTTTGGCTTAATAGATCGACGAGTATTGCACCATGGTTGCCTTGAGCAATAATCATTACTATACCAGGATAATCTTTCGCCATGCTGAGCACTGCATTGATCATAGTGGCAAGTTTTATTTTGTAGTCGTTAATTATAGTTTGATTTTCTTCTTGCTGAACATCCACTTTTATCGCAGAAGAAGGGTAATTTTCTGGTTTATCCGTTGGCTGAATACTAATCGTTGTCCAACCATGTTGAGGCAGCTGATTTCGTAAGAAATTTATTGCTTTAGGGTTAGTTGCTCCTTGCTGCCAGTCAGGTAATAAAATTGCAACACCTTTACTATTTACACTGGTATTTTCTGTTATTAACGTAATGTAATCATCAGTACCTGCTAATAATGGTTTTACATTTTTGGTAGGTAAATAATGTGTTAAGTCATCTTTATGTTGTTGTGAAAGAGAAATTAGCGGTAGCGTAGGAGTATCTTCGGGGGGAGTGTTTTGAGCACCTTCTGATTTAATTGAGTCTTCAGAAATTTGAGCAGCATCATCTTTTGTTTCAGTTGCAGCATCTTGCTGTGCGACAGCATTTATATTTATCCAGGTTAATAATATGATAAATATGATTAGTTTAGATAATGTTAATGATGATCGCACAGTAATCCTTAATTTTAATACTTATCGAATAATTATTGAAATATTAGTTCAAAAGCTAGCTTAGATAATGAACAATAATATATATCGGCCTAGCAGGTAAAAATATTAACATAATCTATTAATCCCTTATCCTAACCTAATGTCTAAATCTAATAACTCAAAGTCTTAAGTAAATGGGCAAGGGGCAACAAAATTGAGTAATTCTCCTGTTACAGGGTGCGCTAAGCTTAGATTTCTTGCATGTAATGTTAACCGTGAACTCGCTGCTAAAGCTTGCTCGTGAGCATACAGTCTATCACCTAAAATTGGGTGCCCTAACGCTAGCATATGCACTCTTAATTGATGAGAGCGCCCTGTAACAGGCGTTAATTCAACTAAACTACTTTCTTCATCAGAGTTTAAGTCGTTGTAACTTAATACTTGATAGTGCGTTAACGATTGCTTGCCATTTTCATGATCTACTTTCTGTTTTGGTCTATTTGGCCAATCACATATTAATGGTAAGTCAACACTGCCTTCTTGATCTTTTACGTGACCATATACACGGGCAATATAGCTCTTTTTAGTTTTTCGTTGTTCAAACTGTCGGCTAATAGAAACATGGGCAGGTTTATTTAGCGCCATAATCATAATACCAGACGTTGCCATATCTAAACGGTGAACTACGGTTGCTGTGGGAAGCACTCGTTGAACTCTATTTTGTAAGCAGTCTTGGTGTTCAGGTAAGCGTCCTGGAACGCTCAATAGCCCGCTACTTTTATTTAGTACAACAATGTCCTCATCTTGAAAAATAATATCAAGATAAGGTGTCATTGGTGGTGTATATACAAAGTCTGGATTAGCAGCCATTAATGAGTCACTACTATCATACGAACGGCTTCAAAAGTGAGCTGGGCTTTATCAATATAATGCGTTAATTGACTTTGTTGATGAGCAATAAAGTCAATTTCGGCTTGTCGAACACTTGGGTTAACGGCTTTTAATGCAGTTAATCGTTGTTGCTCTTGTTCAAGCTTAGTTTGCATATTTTCTAATGCTTTTGTTTGAATAGCTTCAATTTGTTGCTTACCATGGCTTTCGGCTTGCGTGACTAGCGGTCCAATTTGTGATTTTAACGCTTTAATTAATTGTAAGGCTATTTGTTTTTTAACGGGTGCTAATTGGTTATCTAAAACAGACTCACTTACTTTATCAGCAAGATTATTACCTGTTTTATCAACTAAAATTCGAATAGGTGTGGTTGGTAAATAACGGCCTAATTGCAAGTGTGCAGGCGCTGTCGCTTCAACAGTGAATAAACATTCTAAAAAGAAAGTACCTACAGGCAAGGCTTCATTTTTTAATAGCCCAATACTTGCATTACCAATTTCGTCGCTGAGTACTAAATCTAGTACACCCCTAACCATTGGATGATCCCAAGTCAGTAACTGGTAGTTTTCATTAATTAAGGCGGTATTACGATCAAAAGTAACAGTGGTTCCATCTTCTGGTAAGCATGGAAAATTACTATTAAGCATGTGCTCACTTTGATTCAATGCGATGGAGTTATCCGCTTTGTCATCTTGTTGTACGCCAAACACATCTAACGCTTGAAACATAAATTGCGGTAAATAAATTTGTTTGTCATTTTTCTCAATTTTTTCTACTAACTCATGAGCACGCCCTTGACCTGATGAATTCAGTTCAAGTAACTTATCACGGCCAGATTCTAACTCCGCTTTTAGCTGACAATGTTTTTTCCAACTATCACTAACGAGTTGCTCTGCTTGGCTAGACACTTGTTGGTCACTTAACGCTAATGCCAGTAATTGTTCGCCATAAGCTTCATAAACTACGCGGCCAGTAATGCAGGTATGTTCAAAGGCTTGCATTCCTTGTTGATACCAATCGAGTAACAAGTGTTGTGCAGAATCTTGAAAATAAGGAATATGCAAACGAATAATTTCGGTTTGACCTATACGATCAAGACGACCAATACGTTGCTCTAATAAGTCAGGGTTGCTCGGTAAATCAAATAAGACTAAGTGATGCGCAAACTGAAAGTTTCGTCCTTCACTGCCTATTTCAGAGCAAAGCAGCAATTGTGCGCTGTCTTCATCTTGGGCAAAATACGCAGCGGCTTTATCGCGTTCAAATATCGATAGACCTTCATGAAATACTGCTGAGCGAATACCTTCTTTAATACGAAGAGCTGCCTCTAAATCTATCGCTGTTTGTGCATGTGCACAAATCACTAATACTTTTTCTTTTTTTAACGACTGAAGCAAATCAATTAAATAATCAACACGTGGATCAAAGTCCGTCCATACTTCATTTTGATGATCTAAGCTGTATAGCATTTCAGGTGTGAAAACGAACTTGGCTTGTTTTGAGCTAGCCAATGTTTCAGGGCAACCGCTTAGCATAAATTCATTCAATGACTCTTGATATTGCTCAGGCATAATTAATGGTGCTGGGTGTGCTTCACGCGCAGGGAAACCTTTAATTGTATTACGCGAGTTTCTAAATAAAATACGACCGGTGCCGTGTCTATCAAGTAATTGAGATAGTAACTGCTTACGAACTTTTTGTTGAACATCAGCATTGCTATCGTTTAGTTGGGTTAGCTGTTGGCTAATATCTGATTCTTTTAGTAATGCCGATAAGGTACTTTCTTGTACTGAAGAAAGCTTTTCGCCTTCAACTAAGGCATTGGCTGCATCAGCTATTTCGCTATAGCGAGACTCTTCTTCTATAAACTTGTCGTAATCGAAAAATCTATCAGGATCCAGTAATCGCAAGCGAGCAAAGTGACTCTCATGACCTAATTGATCAGGTGTTGCGGTAAGTAATAATACGCCAGGGATTACTTGTGCTAATTGCTCAATACACTGATATTCGATACTTGGTTTTTCTTTGTGGTAATTTAAATGATGAGCTTCATCTACTACCATTAAATCCCAGTCTTCACTAATTAATTCGTCGTACCATTTAGGATTTTTAGTAACAAAACCTAAGTTAACTAGCACTAATTGTTCACTGCTAAATGGGTTTACATTATCTTCACCAGCGACTTCATCACACCGGTCTTCATCAAAAATGCTGAAGCTTAAATTAAAGCGACGTAGCATCTCTACTAACCATTGATGCATTAGTGACTCAGGGACTATGATCAAAATACGTTTTGCGCGTCCACTAACAAGCTGTTGATGTATTATCAAACCCGCTTCGATGGTTTTACCTAAACCTACTTCATCGGCAAGCAAAACACGAGGAGCAAAGCGGTTACCAACCTCATCAGCAATATAAAGCTGATGAGGAATAAGGCTAACGCGAGCGCCAGTTAAACCCATCAATTCAGATTGTTGCTGTTCATACTGATGGTGTAAACAGTCTTTACGCAAGCGGAACCAGTCAAGTCTATCAACTTGGCTGTTAAGTAAACGGTCGTGAGGTTTATTAAATTTTATAAAGTGATCTATCATCACCTCTTTTAATGAGGTTTCTTCGTTTAGATCATTACCTTGTTTTATGCCATGATAGGTAATAATGCCATGTTCTTCAGAGCTTGAGGTTACCTTTAATCTCCAACCTTCATGGCTTGGAATGGTGTCACCTTGGTTAAAGATAACACGAGTTAAAGGGGCATTCGCTTTGGCATATTGACGTGATTCACCAGTGGCAGTAAAGACAATTGTAACGAACCTGTGCTCTATATTTGTAACTGTCCCTAACCCTTGATCTGACTCACTGTCACTTATCCAACGCTGACCTACCTGAAATGGCATAAAAAATAACTCCAAAAACTATAAATTTAACAAAAATTACGATGCTGAATGAACAGCATGAAAAAAGGGGCTATAGTACCTTTTCGCTATTCATAATCATAGTTAGCTTTAAAAAAGTTTAGTGTTTTTTTATCGTTATTTGTTAACTAAATGTTTATTATTTGAGTGTCTATACTTATCTGAGTACTTAAATATAGGTATATAGTATTGATACTAGTGCTATTTTTATCTAAAGACTTTCTTTTATTTATTTAAAGAACCAAGTATTGCTCTAATTATGACAACCTAGTCATACCGTGTTCTATTTCTTCTTTTGCGGCTAGCACTATATGAATGAAGGCATTTACTGTTGCGTTATTACTCGTTTTTTTATATTGAATATGTAGTGGGATTTGTGTATTTACATTATCTAATTCAATAAATTTACACCCTTCACTATATAACTTACGAATACAGTAAGGGGCAATTGCAACACCTAACCCAGCCGCTACTTCAGTTACTAAGGTTTGCATATGCCTTGGTTGGCTGATTATGTTCGGTGAGAACCCTGCTTGTTTACAATGTATTATTGTTTCATCAAATAACCCGAGTGCTTCATCGCGATTAAAAAGTATAAAGTGCTCGTCTTTTAACTGTGCTAAATTGATGCTTTGGTTCTTTGCAAATTTATGGTTTTCATTAACGATAGCAACTAACTTATCAATATAAATGCAATGGCTAATAAAGTCGTCATTAATTGAATTGGGTAGCGGTCTTGAAAAAGCAATATCTATTTGTTCATTTTTCAATGCGTCAATTTGTTCTGTTGCTGTCATTTCAAATAAGGTTACATGAACATGTGGGAATTGAGACCGATAAGTAAGCACTAAGGTAGCCATGAATGATAAACAGGCGGAGCCTAAATAAGCAATATTAAGTGAACCTATTTGACCATTGTGTGCAAGTTTTACTTGGGTTTTAGCTTGCTCAGTTAAGGATAAAATGGTCATAGCATCTTTTAATAATTGCTCTCCGGCTTCAGTAATTGTTACATCACGTGAATTACGGTTAAACAAAACTACACCAAGCTCGGTTTCTAAGGTAGATATATGACGACTAATAGCAGGCTGAACCGTATGTAATTCGCGAGCAGCGTCTGAAAAACTTTTGTATTTAGCCACGGTAATAAAGCTTTTTAGTATTTTTAGTTCCATAGCTGATTCACTTTTTAGTTACTTCTTATATACAAGTGGTTTAGATTAAAATTCTATTTATACATTTTTAGTATTGATTCAATAATATATTACCATTTTTGTTATAGGTTAATAAAGCCTATTATCCATAGATAATTTATCTACCCAAGACACACCATGAACAACCCTAAAGAAAGTCAGTCATTGAGCCGATTTATATTATTGCTGATGACTACCGCAATTGCGGCTACAGCGGCAAATCTATACTACAGCCAACCAATTTTACCGCTTATTGCCGATGAGTTTAATTTAACTTACTCACAGTTAGGGAGTATTCCAGCGTTTACCCAATTTGGTTACGCTTTTGCGTTGCTATTTATCTCTCCGTTAGGTGACTCTATTGCCCGCCGGCGCTTAATTAGTATTTTGTCGTGTGTTTTAGTCCTTGCCTGTGCAGCTGCCGTAATAGCACCAAGCTTACCAATATTATTGGGCGCGGTTTTTTTAATTGGTGTTAGTGCCAATATTACCCAGCAGTTAATACCATTCGCTGCTTCTATGGTGTCGGCAGATAACAAAGGCGCAACCTTGGGCACGTTAATGATGGGGTTAACACTTGGTATTTTACTTTCAAGAACCTTAAGTGGTTTTGTTGGTGAGCAGTTTGGCTGGCGTAGTGTCTTTATTATGTCAGCAGTTTTGGCTGCTATCTTTGGTGTTTTGTTACAGTTATTTCTACCAACCAATAAACCACAAACCAATTTACGTTATTTACCACTTATTAAAAGTACTGTCGGTTTGTTTTTTCAGCATAAATCGCTACAAATTTACACCTTATCAGGCGCATTTTGGTTTGCTGCTTTTAATGTACTCTGGGCAACATTAGCTATTTATGTAAGCGACACTCCTTTTAACTACAATGCACAAGAAGCCGGGTTCTTTGGTGTTATTGCGTTAGCGGGCGTTATTGGCGCAAAATCGTCAGGTAAATGGGTTAATACATTAGGCTCTAAAAAATTAATCATGATGGTGCTGATACTTGCGGCAATAGGTTTTGCTATCACGGGTGTCTTTACAGGAAATTTAATTGCTTTAATTATCGGTATTGTTTTAATCGATTTTGCCATTTTTAGTGCACAAGTAGCCAATCAAGTACGTGTCTTTAGTATCGACCCAAGTGCACAAAGCCGAATTAATGGTATTTATATGTTAGGTTATTATCTTGGTGGCGCGCTTGGCTCTGTTGCCGGTGTTACAGCCTTTTCGCTTTATCAATGGCCTGGCGTTGTGGCGGTTAGTGTTATATTTATTGCAATTAGTGCTACTTTTAATTCGTTAGCAAAAAAATAACATTGGCTCATGTTTAAACTTTGTTAGCCGTTTGTATGAACAAGCTAAATGTTGTGAGTAATGACAACCTATTGTATACCAACAGCTTAACTATTATGGTGGGTACACTTGTTGTATTTACCTTACAGATTAACAACAGTAAAATTCACTAATAATTAAAGAGATCACTATGACAAACTCAGTAAAAATAACAGCTGGTAATATTTTTCCTGCTATTGAAGCAACATTGCTTAACGGTACGACTGTAGATATGAGTAAAGCACATAGCGGTGCTGATTGGCAGATGATTATTGTGTATAGAGGTAAGCATTGTCCACTATGTGTTCGATACTTAAATTTATTAGAAGAACAGCAAGAAGCATTAAAGGCGATTGGTGTGAGCGTATCGGCTATTTCAGCCGACTCAAAAGCTCAACTTGAAGGGACTATGGAGCAATTATCAATAACTTATCCTATTGCTTACGGTTTAACTGAGCAGCAAATGCAGCAATTAGGGCTTTATATCTCAGCTCCCCGCTCTGAGCAAGAAACTGATCATAACTTCGCTGAACCTGGACTATTTATTATTAACGATGAAGGTAATACTCAAGCAGTAAATATTTCTAACACACCATTTCTACGTCCAGAATTAGATGTTGTCGTAAGAGGTTTAACTTTTGTTCGTAACCAAGATGATTATCCAATTCGTGGCACAGTGACTTATTAATATTTCGTTAATTTGACTTGTATATTTCTAGCCTTAAAGCGCACATAAAAATTTTCCTGATGGCGTTATTTTACTCGTTATGTTGTTACAACTTTTTACAATCTCATTGCGGTAAATATGCTTTAATAGCTTATACCCATTATCAATAGGATAGAGTGATGAAAATATTAACCACAATATTATTTAGCTTGTTTATTACGTTATCATCTTCTGGCATTGCTTGTGCGGCGACATCAGAAGTGACTTGGACAGACTATGAAAAATATCGAGATATTCGACCAGGTAATGGCAGTCGAAAACACTTTCGTGAAAGCACCTTTCATAATTTAGAAAAACACATTGCTAAACTTGCTGAGAAACTTCCAGAAGGGCAAGTTTTAAAAATTGACGTGACTGATGTTGATTTAGCTGGTGATACATTGGCCGGAGGCATAGACCAAATTCGAATTGTTAAAGATATTTATTTCCCTAGAATCAACTTTTCTTATCAATTAGTGGGTGCTGATGGCAATGAAATTGACTCTGCTGAAGTGATACTTAAAGACATGAGCTTTATGATGGGAAGTCGTCTAAGGTATCGAAATGAATTGTTAGGTTATGAAAAAAACATGCTTGATGAGTGGTTTTTAGATGTATTTAAAGAGCGATTTTTGCTAGAAGAATAACCATAAAAAAAAGTTTTGAATCAATTTATGATTGAAGTCGAAGCACGTTTAAATAACTTGATTTCAAATGGGCTATTGCTTTATTACCATATAAAGCATAATAAAATTATTTTACTATTTTATAAAAATTATTTTGCTAAATTTACAAGGAAAGTTCCCTAAAGGAAGTATTAAAGGTAGATGTTGTCCTCGAATATATTTTGATCATCTAACAATATTTATTTTCTTTAAACGATCTTTCTCATCATCACCTAATATTAACTTCATATAACTAAATGAGAAACTGAATGAAAACTAAGGTCATACTCTTAACGAGCATATTAACTGCATGTTCAGGTAATATACCTGAACAGAGTGCAACTTCAATTGCTTCACAGTCACCAAATATAAACTATCCAGTAACGCACAAAGGAAATGTAGTTGATACGTACTTTGGTGCTAATGTCGCAGATCCTTATCGTTGGTTAGAAGATGACCGTAGTGAAGAAACCAGTGATTGGGTTAAAGCACAAAACGAGTTAACGTTTGATTATTTAGGAAAAATACCTTTTAGAGAGCAATTAAAATCACGTTTGGGTGAGCTTTGGAATTACGAAAAAGTAGGAGCTCCTTTTAAAGAAGGTGATTACACTTATTTTTACAAGAATGATGGTTTACAAAATCAATACGTCGTTTATCGCCAAAAAGGGGATGGTGCAGCTGAAGTATTTCTAGATCCTAATACATTTAGTGATGATGGCACTACTTCTATGGGGCAACTGAGTTTTTCTAAAGACGGTTCAATCGCGGCATATGCTATTTCAGAAGGTGGTAGCGATTGGCGTAAAATCATTATTATTGACGCAAAAACTAAGAAAGTTTTAGAAACCCCTTTAATTGATGTGAAGTTCTCCGGCATTTCTTGGTACAAAAATGAAGGTTTTTATTATTCAAGTTATGATAAGCCTACCGGAAGCGAGCTTTCAGCTAAAACAGATCAACACAAACTCTATTATCACGCTTTGGGACAAGACCAAAAAAATGACCAAGTTATTTTTGGTGCAACGAGCGAAGAAAAACATCGTTATGTTGGTGGCGATGTAACTAAAGATAATCATTACTTATTAATTTCTGGTTCAACGTCAACTTCTGGTAACAATCTTTATTTAAAAGACTTAACTAAACCTAATAGCCCTTTAATAACCATTGCGGATGATTTTCTTGGTGATACTTACTTAATTGAAAATGAAGGTGATAAGTTATTTTTAGTTACAAATATTGATGCACCTAATAAGAAAATTGTGACTGTTAATGCAAATGCCCCAGAACGTAAAAATTGGAAAGAGTTAATTCCTGAGACTGAAAATGTATTAAGTGCATCAACAGGCGGCGGTTATTTCTTTACTGAATATATGGTTGATGCTATCTCTAAAGTTTATCAATACGATTACCAAGGTAATAAAATTCGTGAGATTAAATTACCCGGCGTAGGGAGCTCAACAGAACTTTCAGGTGAAAAAGATGAGAACACTTTGTATTACTCTTTTAGTAACTACAAAACGCCGAGTACTATCTATAGCTATAATATAGAAAAAGGCGAGAGTGAGGTGTATCGCAAATCTGGTGCTCAATTTGACAGCGACGCTTTTGAATCGAAGCAGGTTTTCTATAGCTCAAAAGGTGGTACTAAAGTACCTATGATTATTACCTATAAAAAAGGTATTGAGCTAAACGGAAAAAATCCAACATTGTTATATGCCTATGGTGGTTTTAATATTAGCTTAACACCATTTTTTAGTGTTACGCGTGCGGTATGGATGGAACAAGGAGGTATATACGCTGTTGCTAACTTACGCGGTGGTGGTGAATATGGTAAAGAATGGCATGATGCAGGCACACAATTAAACAAACAAAATGTTTTTGATGATTTTATCGCGGCAGGTGAATATCTTATTAATCAAAACTATACATCGAGTGCTTATTTAGCCGTTCAAGGTGGCTCAAATGGTGGTTTGTTAGTTGGTGCAGTTATGACCCAACGACCAGATTTAATGAAAGTAGCACTACCTGCTGTCGGTGTTTTAGATATGTTGCGCTATCACACATTTACGTCGGGAGCTGGCTGGGCATACGATTATGGAACATCTGAGCAAAGCGAAGAAATGTTTAATTATTTACAAGCTTATTCTCCTGTACATAATGTAAAAGAAGGTGTTAATTATCCGGCAACATTAGTTACAACGGGTGATCATGACGACCGTGTTGTACCTGCACATTCTTTTAAGTTTGCTGCTGAATTACAAGCTAAACAAGTAGGCACTGCGCCAACCTTAATTCGCATTGAAACTAATGGCGGCCACGGTGCTGGTACACCAGTATCTAAGACAATTGATCTATATGCCGATTTATTTGCATTTACTCTGTTTAATATGGGGTTTGATAAGCTACCAGAGTAGCCTATTAACGTTTAAATTATAAATAACTAAGTATAAGGCTCAAGTATTTCTTGAGCTTTTTTATTGATAATTGTAGTGGTTTACCTGTTTATGATTATGCCATCATTTTTCGTTTAGAAAAGTATGAAAGGCACTGACAAGTGGGTCATGGCAATAATGCTCTGATTCTATTATAGATAATTGACGATTTAAATTAAGGGGCGTTTCTAGCCTCTTAAATATTCCAAGTGTTAGTTCTTCTTGTATCGACAGTAATGATAATACCCCTAAACCTAAATTAGCTTTAACGGTTTGCTTGATAGCCTCTTGTCTTGCTAAGTCCATGCTGTGGTTAATTGTACCGCCTAATTGTTGCATAGCATTAATAAATACTGCACGTGTGCCTGAACCGTGCTCTCGTAGTATCCAGCGTTGCTGTGACATTTCAGTTAAGGTTAATTTCTTTTGTTTTGCTAACACATTATCTTTGGCACAGAAAACAACGAGTTGATCATTACGCCAAGGCGATAAACTTAACGATTTATGTGAAAGCGGTGCTTCAATCAAACCTATATGAGCTTGACCGGCCAATAATTTCTCAGTTACTTGTTCCGAATTACTTATGAATAGTTTTGGCTCTACTTGAGGGTGTATTGCTATAAACTTGGCTAACAGCTGTGGCATAACATACGAACCGATAGTAACACTGGCGGCTACTTTTAATTCTCCTTGTAACTCAGTGGTTATCGGTTGTTGAATTTGATCTTGTAATACCAACATCTGCGTGGCTTTACTGAGTAACACTTGTCCATGGGCGTTAATCACTAGTTTACGCCCATGGCGAGTAAATAACGGGTAGCCTAATATGTTTTCTAATTCTTTTAATGATTGACTGGCCGCCGACTGCGTCATAGATAGCTCTTGCGCAGCTTTTGTTATGCCGTTTAGTCTTGCGGTTGTGGTAAACACTGTTAATTGTTTCAATGTTATGTTCATGTGCTGCTCTGCAATTTACTCATTTATTCTATATTAATATTTTTAATATAATACATTAAAAACATCTGTTTTATTTATTTAGATTATCCCTATATATTATGCTTAACATTAATGATTAAAGAGAATGCTATGCCGTTTTCCAAAGATAATCGAGCAAATACACTAAACGGCATTTTGTTTGTCGCATTATTAGCAATGACGGCGACCTATTTAGCCGAACTTTCCTTTTTCAAAGAGTTAGCTATTAGCCCGTTAATTATTGGTATTGTGATTGGTATATTTTACGGTAATAGCTTACGTCATAAGTTTCCTAGTGCTTGGCACGGGGGCATTTTATTTTCGACTAAAACGCTATTACGTGCCGGTATTGTTTTTTATGGTTTTCGTTTGGTATTTCAAGACGTTGTACAAGTTGGTTTTGCCGGCGTTTTACTGAGTACTATTATTGTTATAAGTACCTTTGTTTTTGGTTATTGGTTTGGCACAAAAGTATTAAAGCTAGACCGTGACACCAGTATTCTAATTAGTGCAGGAAGCTCAATTTGTGGTGCGGCGGCAGTATTGGCAACTGAGCCGGTAATTAAAGCTGAACCTTATAAAACCACTATTGCGGTGGCAACAGTAGTGATTTTTGGCACTATTGCTATGTTTATTTATCCGATGTTGTATCAACAAGGTTTTTTCGGTTTAAGTCTAAGGCTAACTGAACAAGCAATGGGTGCGTATGTTGGGGCAACATTACATGAAGTAGCTCATGTTGTTGGTGCGGGTGCTTCGATGGGTGATGATATAGCTCACACGGCTGTTATTGTAAAAATGTTACGGGTTATGCTGCTAGCACCATTCTTACTGGTGTTAGGTGTTTGGATGGCAAGTTTAGCTAAGCAGAGTAATAAAGCGCAATGTAATACTAACGATAACCCGCTAAAGAAAGGGGCTGTTACAATCCCTTGGTTTGCTCTAGGTTTCATCGGCGTGGTTGGCTTTAATTCGCTGAACCTGTTACCAATAACTTGGGTTGATAATCTTAATCAACTGGATAATTTTGCACTAACAATGGCGATGACAGCATTAGGTATAGAGACACGTTTAAGTAAATTTAAAGGCGTAGGCTTTAAGCCTATTTATCTTGCGAGTGTGCTGTTTCTATACCTAATGACTTCAGGATATTTATTATCTTACTACCTAATTAGCTAGTAGGTGTGCCTTATTAACTACTATGGGTTTGTTCAAAGCCAGCTAATACAGTAAACAATTGCTCAATTTTTTTTACTAAAGGAATTAATAATTGCGATTGTTCTTTGTTCGCTTGCCATTGTAATAAATCATCCGCTATTTCTTCCACATAAGGTTGGAAAGTATTAGCGGAACAAGTAAAGCCAGCATCTTTTTTGAAAATAGCTTCAAATCCTGCCTTTTTATGTTCACGTAAGTCAGCCAACGTAGCATCAGCGGTTAATGATTTTTTTAGAATCAAAGAAATGTTTTCAATCAATTGTTGTTCAATAGCTTTAGTAGTCATATTTTTTCTTTATTTGTCTAGTCGAGAATAACTTCTATGATCAAAAGGTGATAATAAAAGCAGGTAGTAATAGTAATTATGTCAGATTTATTGGTGTTTTGTTAGCTTGGCCTGCAATTTCACGCACCAATTTAGGCATTAAAAATCCGGGGAGGCTTGCAAGCATTTCGTTAACTATTTTAACGGCTTTGTTCTCTGTTACATCAAAGTGGGCTGCGCCTTGTACAGGATCAAAAAGGTGAAGATAATAGGGTATGATACCAATATCGAACATTTTTTCACTTAACGCGATTAACGTGTCGCTATTATCATTTACACCTTTAAGTAATACGCTTTGATTAAATAAGGGAATACGGGCTTCACGTAATGGCTCCAGTGCCTGTGCAAAATTATTATCTATTTCATTAGCATGGTTTATATGTAAAACCATGGTTGCTTTTAAGCGGGTACGGCTTAATAAATTGACTAAGCCCTTAGTTATACGGTTAGGGATAACAACAGGTAATCTTGTATGAATGCGTAGACGCTTTACATGTGCAATGGCTTCAATTTGTTCTACTAGCCATGTTAAGTGATCATCGTTGGCCATTAAAGGATCGCCACCACTAAAAATAACTTCTGAAATTTCTTGGTGTTCAGCAATATATATTAATGCTTGCTGCCACCGTTGCTTGTTAGGACTGTTATCTTGATAGGGGAAATGTCGACGAAAGCAATAGCGGCAGTTAACGGCGCAACCCGCTCTTACAATCATCAATACACGATTTTTATATTTGTGTAGTAAACCTTCTGCAACTGTATCATGCTCTTCTAAAGGGTCAGTGCTAAAACCATCAGACATAACAAATTCATCAGACAAGGGCATTACTTGTTTTAGTAAAGGATCATTAAAGTCGCTTTTTTTCATACGACTTATAAAAGGTAAGGGCACTCGAACAGGGAACAACTGTTTAGCGTTGAAGTGCTGTAAATACTCTGCACTATTTATATCAAGCAAAGTTAATAGCTTTTCAGGGTCAGTAATGACCTGGTGCAGATCTTTTTGCCATGAATTTTCATCACAAAGATGCAATTTTGGGTCAATTTGGGTTATTATCTGCGACAATTCTTATTTCAACTTATGATCTCTACCTTAGATGCTGTGTAGTATATTGGGTATGAAGGTAATGGACAATTAATTAAAGAGCACACTTATGGCTAATTTCAGTACTAACCAGTTTAAAGCTGGACTTAAAATCATGCTTGATGGCGAACCATGTAATATCCTTGAAAACGAATTGGTTAAGCCTGGTAAAGGTCAAGCATTCAACCGTGTTAAAATTCGCAAGCTAGTATCAGACAAAGTATTAGAAAAAACATTCAAATCAGGTGAGTCGGTTGAAGGCGCTGATGTAATGGATGTTGAACTTGCTTATTTATATGCTGATGGTGAGTTTTGGCATTTTATGAACAATGAAACCTTTGAACAAATTGCTGCTGATGATAAAGCTGTATCTGATACAACTAAATGGTTAGTTGAAGGTGATATTTGTACTATTACGTTGTGGAATAACTCTCCTATTTCAGTGACACCACAAAACTTTGTTGAAATTGACATTGCTGAAACAGATCCTGGCTTAAAGGGTGATACTGCGGGAACTGGCGGAAAACCAGCAACCTTATCAACCGGTGCCGTAGTTCGCGTTCCTTTATTTGTACAAATTGGTGAAAAAGTAAGAATAGATACTCGTTCTGGCGACTATGTTTCACGAGCAACAGCTAAATAATTTAACTAATATAAATGAGTTATCGACTTCGGCTTGCAGCTGCGTTATTTAAGTAACGAGCACAATATAAATATGAAAAAGTCCAAATAATATTATTTGGACTTTTTTTTACTTCGAATTTCTATAAATACTCTTTGCTTATTGGTAGGGTTAACGTTTTATCTCTGGAGTAACAGCGCCGCAGCGCCTAGTAAACCAGGTTGTGGTTCAGTGATAATATAGGTGGGACTTTGTTTAGGTATATTGGATAAGCGTCCTTTTGCTTCAAAGCGGACTCTAAAATCACTGTTTTTAATAAAGTCGATAAAGCGTGGCGCAATACCACCAGCAATATAAACTCCTCCTTGGCAATTTAATGTTAAGGCTAAGTTACCAGCGAAGCTTCCCAATACTTTGCAGAACTGCGTTAATGCTTGCTTACATACAGGACATTTGCCAGATACTGCTTGTTGGCTAATTTCAGCTGCGGAAAGGGATACTTTATCTTGTCCATTAATAGCAATAATTGCTTGATGAATTTGCTCTAAACCGTAACCAGATAATAATTGTTCGTAAGAAACTCGTGCTAAGTTCGTTTTTAAATGTTGAAGAATTTGCATATCAAGTTTATCAACGGCGGCAAAGTCTACATGACCGCCTTCTCCGCTGAAACAATGCCATTGACTCTTTCCATTTGAGGATATGGGTACTATGTGTGCAACACCTAAACCTGTACCTGGCCCGCATACAGCAATAGGCATTTGAGCTACGGTTTCACCACCGCCAATTTTAACTTTTTGGTTATCATTTAATAGCGGAATTGCCATAGCAATAGCAGTATAGTCATTGATCATCGTTAAACTATTTAGGTTAAGCGCTGCTATTAATGCTTTTTGTGAAAACTCCCACGGTAAATTCGTCATCGAAATGATATCTTTATCTGTGGGGCAAGCAATTGCTAAACAAGCATTTATGCAGGTGTCAGCAATATTTTTGTTTTTAATATATAGTGCAATAACATCGATTAAACTCGCAAATTTAGCACATTGATACGTTTCTATATCAGTATATTGAGATTCACTTTGTGCATTAGCTTGTGCTAAACGAATGTTAGTGCCACCAATATCGGCAATTAAATTAACTATTTTTTTATCATTATTATTCATGTTTACTTTTGCCTAATTATCTATGATTAACGTTAATGGTTGATATATTAATTACCACTAGTGTTTTTCAATGCTTATCTAATAATACCTATTTATTAAATTTATTTCCTATAAAGAGCTATATTACTGAGCTTAGTACAGGGGAAACTATAAGACATTTTGGGAACTTTAATGTGTCTAATAAATGAGAATACTATGTTATTGTTTGCGTGACTATGCCTAATTTTATTGGTATTAGCGTGTAATGTTCCATATAAAAGTTGTATCCATGCTTGGAAGTTTTCTTTGTTATATCCATAGAGATAATAGGGGTGATTGTGTTATTTTATAGCATGTATCAAATGTATTATTACTGTTAACTTAGGTTAACAGTATGTTAATCTAGCAAAACTATATTATATAAGTTTACCCAAGGAATTTTTAATTATGAAAGCAAGTATCATTTTATTATCTGTAGCACTAAGTAGCTTAGCCTTACCTGCTTCAGCTATTAAATTACCTGATTCGTTAACAAGTAAGTTATCAGAAAGTAATTCAGCAACAGATATGGCAAAAAATGCGCTAACAAGCTATGCCGCAACTGAGCTTGGTATGTCTGAAACAATGGTTAGTGGTGGTTTAGCATCTATTTTTAAAGTTGCACAAGATAACTTAACAACAGAAAACTTTTCAGAGTTAAGTACTGCTATACCCGATATGAGTAGCTATATCGACTTAGCACCATCATTTTCTACATCTGCTATTACTTCGCTATTAGGTGATAGTGAAGCGTCTAAAGCTGCACAAAGTGCGAATTATTTAGATTCAGCTTTTGAAAGTTTAGGTATTCCAAAAGAAAGCCTTCCGCTTATGATCAGCACAGTTACTAGTTATTTAGATAGTAACGGTTATGCTAGTGCTGCAGGAATATTGAAACAAGGCTTAAACTTTTTATAAGCTTTGTTAATCTTTTTTAGTCTACTATTTTAAAATAAAAAGCCGATAATCTTGCTATAGATTATCGGCTTTTTTTATATTATATCTGTCTTGCTCTGAATCAGTTATTATTTAGTTAGTTACTTTGACTCAACTTGATGAATATGAACATCGCGTTGTGGGAATGGAATGTTGATATTAGCGTCGTCTAATGCAGAGTAAATACTCGCATAAGCTTTATATTTTGAGTCATACAGGTTTATGGTTGGTGTCCATAAACGAATACCCAATGTAATAGCGCTGTCAGAAAATTCATCAATGCCGACTTGTAGCTTATTGCTATCGCCAATAATATCAAGTGACATAATGGTTTTTTTCAGTAACTCAGCTACTTCTAAAGGGTTATGGTCATAAGAAATACCTACCTTTAGTTCAAGTAACGAGTCATTTTTTGAATTGTGTAATATTTCGCCGACAATATGTTTGTTTGGTACTGTAATAGTAACATCGTCTTCATTTTTCAATACTGTATAAGCTAATAGTACTTCTTCAACGACACCTGTAACGCCGTGAACTGTTATAGTATCGCCGACAACAAAAGGTCTAATAATAATAATATTAAAGCCAGCTGCGTAGTTAGCTAGCAAGCCTTGTAAAGCTAAACCAGCACCTAACGAAATGGCACCAATAGCAGCTATAAATGGAGTCACACTAATACCTAGCTTACTTAGGGCGACAATGGTAATCATCACCACAATCACCATTTTTGAGGTGTTAGATAAGAATTGGCTTAGGGTTATATCTAATTTGTTTTTAAGACATAGCTTCAATACCCATTTAGATATTTTACCCGCGAGGATATAGCCAATAATAAAAACAATTAGTGCGCCAATCAGCTGGAAGCTGTAATTGGTGAAAAACTCAATAATAATGTTGTAAATATTCGCAACTTGATTTATTTCGTCTTTTAATAAATTTGTTGGGTCGAGTGTCGCAGTGACTTTTTCAGTCGTTTCGGCAAGCTGGCTGTTAAACACAAATATTCCTTAAAATATAATAGGGCAGTAATTCATCTGCATGGTATTAGCAGAATAATAACGTATTTTCACGTTAAGCTAAAAGAAAAGTGCCGCAAAATTTATTAATTGGATCAATTAAATAACTTTATTGTTAACTATTCATCTTTTTAAGGAAGTGCTTGACCATTTCTTGTTTCAAGTAAACGATACCAGTCTATATGGCTGTACTTTAATTCAAGTGATTTTTGCGCTGCTATAATACGTTCAGGGGTAGTTGAGCCAACAATAGGGCAAATATTAGCAGGGTGTTTTAATAACCAAGCTAAAACTAGTTGCCATGGTTGACAGTTATATTTTAAAGCTTGTTGTGATAGTTCTGCTTCGATACGTTGTTCATCAGCAGGCGAAAATGTATTCTCCCATGCGGGATAAGCAACACCACCAAGAGGACACCATGCAATAGGCGTTATACCTAATTGTTGGCATTGATCTAAAGTACCGTCAGATAAACTACTAATATTATGAATGTTAATTTCTATTTGATTCACCAATAATGGCTCATCTAAAGCTGATTGTAATAATGAAACTTGGGAAGGTGTGAAATTACTAACGCCAAAGTGTTTTACTTTGCCACTAGCCTTTAATTGCATAAACGTTTCAGCTACATCTTGAGCATTGAATAAATAATCAGGACGATGTAGTAAAAAGAGATCTAAATAATCAGTGTTCAGTCGTTTTAATGAATTTTCAACACTATGCACAAGGTAGTCTTGCGAAAAGTCATAACGTTGGGGACTTCGTCGAATGCCAGCCTTTGAAGTAATGATCATATTGTTACGTAAATTTGGCGACTCTTTTAGTAATTCTCCAAATAAACTTTCGCATTCACCATTACCGTAAATATCGGCATGGTCAAAGTGGTTATAGCTGTTATCAATAGCGGTATGAATAGCTAATTTACCTTTCGCTCGATCATTAGCTGAGTTGTCTCCGGCAATGCGCATGCAACCGTAAATAAGACGAGAAGAGTTTTCGGTTGATATTTGTTGAAATTTCATCTTCATTGATTGTGCATGTTGGGTGTTAAGTGTAAAAAATATCCCTTACCAGCAAAAGTTAGCTGGTAAGTGCTTTCATTGTTTTTTGCATCAACAGGGTGCTTTTCTAATAATCCTTTTTCTATCAATAAGGCGAGCATAGTATTAGAAAGTTCAGTTAACTTAGCCTTGGTATTAATTTCCATTTTAGTTGCTACACCTTTAAGTGAATATAGGGCTTGGATAATAGCAATTTCAGATTCAGAAATTAAAGGGAGTTGTCCACTGTATGGCGGATATTGATCTTCAATGAACTTTCCATGGATACTTTTATAGGATGCTTGTATTGCTTGAATATCATCATCTTTATTACCGGTTAATTGAAAAGTATGAAAAACACCGGTTTCTTTACTTTGATAATCTACTTTGGCGAGAAAAATAGGTAAATCGCAACCTTGAGCAACATGATAAAAGCCAGTCTTCCATTTTGTTACCGCACTACGTGTACCTTCTGGAGTGAAAAGGAAGAATACTCGATTTCCTTTTTGAGAATCAATAAAGGCTTTTATTTGATCAACTTGACCCTGTCCTTGTGATGTTCTATTTATTGGCATAGCACCTAACCACATTAGCCAGGTACCTAAAATAGGTGTTTTACATAGACTGTCTTTTATCGAAAAATAGATTTTTACATCTTGTAATATAGCGGCGCCAAGTGCGTAGACAAAATCCCAGTTTGAGGTGTGTGGTGCTGCTATTGCGACCCCTGCACCTTCGGGGGCTACTTTACATACTTTCCAGCCGGCTAACTTAAACCACAATTTAAATAAAGATTTTAAAAAGTATTTAGTAAATATACCGTCAAAAATGGTTTTTTCGCGAATAGATAAGGCTTTGTTAGTCATGAGTCACATCAGAAGGATGTATGAAAATAATGAATATTATTATAGCATTGATTTTTTATTTTCTAATAGATTTATACCACGGTTGAAATTACGATTATTAGCACCATATTTAGTGTCTTTATCTATTTACGTTTCATCATTAATCCTTAAGGTATTACCATGACCAATGCAGTAGAAACTAATGCTTTGCAAATAAGCTCCCTTGTAAAAACCTATAAAGGCGGTTTTCAAGCGTTAAAAGGAATTGATTTAACGGTTAAACAGGGTGACTTTTTTGCATTACTTGGCCCTAATGGCGCAGGAAAATCTACTACAATAGGTGTGATCACTTCTTTGGTTAATAAAACTCAAGGCCAAGTAAAAGTATATGGTTATGATATTGATACCGATTTAGAAAAAGCAAAATCATTTATTGGCTTAGTACCGCAAGAGTTCAATTTTAATCAGTTTGAACCACTTATTAATATTTTAGTTAATCAAGCTGGTTATTATGGTGTTGATAAAAAAACAGCTTTAGTTCGCGCTGAAAAATATTTAAAGCAATTAGAGTTATGGGATAAGCGCAACTCTGCTGGACGTGAGTTATCCGGCGGTATGAAACGACGATTAATGATTGTTCGTGCCTTAATGCATGAGCCACAAATGCTGATTTTAGATGAGCCAACCGCTGGCGTTGATATCGAAATTCGTCGAGGTATGTGGGATTTCTTACAAAAGTTAAATGCACAGGGCATCACTATTATTCTAACGACACATTATTTGGAAGAAGCTGAAAGCTTATGCCGTAATATTGCTATTATTGATGGCGGAAAAATTGTTGAGAATACAAGTATGAAAAGCTTGTTAGCACAATTAGATGGTGAAACCTTTGTGTTAGATTTATTACCCTTTCAAAGTGAGATTACACTCAAAGGAATTAGCTCTCGCAGGATTGATGAAAATACGTTAGAAATTGATTTACAGAAAACACAAAGTTTAAATTCGGTTTTTGAGCAACTATCAGCTCAGAATGTAGAAGTATTGAGCATGCGCAATAAGAGTAATCGATTAGAAGCTTTATTTGTAAACTTAATTACGAATAATGGCACCAAGAAAGAGGCTAAATAATATGAATAACTCTATTGCCTTAAAAAGCATTTTGAACAAAGAAACCCAGCGTTTCATGCGCATTTGGATACAAACCTTGGTACCACCAGCCATTACTATCAGCCTTTATTTTGTTATTTTTGGTTCCCTTATTGGATCTCGTATAGGTGATATGGGTGGCGTTGATTATATGTCATTTATTGTACCTGGTTTGATTATGATGAGTGTTATTACTAATTCATATTCTAATGTTGCATCTTCTTTCTTTAGTGCAAAATGGCAACGTAATGTTGAGGAAATGTTAGTAGCGCCTGTACCTAATTGGGTTATTGTTGCCGGATATGTTGGTGGTGGTATGGCTCGTGGAATTTTAGTTGGCTTAATTGTTACCTTAGTATCATTATTATTTGTTGATATACAAATTCACAATGTGTGGGTGATTATTGCAACGGTTACTTTAACATCGGCAACCTTTGCTTTAGGTGGCTTAATTAATGCTATTTTTGCTAGAACGTTTGATGATATATCTATTATTCCAACCTTTATTTTGACGCCATTGACATACCTTGGTGGTGTGTTTTATTCAATTAGTTTACTGCCTGAATTTTGGCAAGGTGTATCTCAGGTTAACCCAATTGTTTATATGGTTAATGCTTTTCGATATGGATTTTTAGGCATTACAGATGTAAATATAGGTACTGCCTTTGTGGTTATTGTATTTTTTATTGTTACTTTATTTAGTGTCGCGATGATATTAATTAATAAAGGTATAGGCTTAAGAAGTTAACAGAGTAATAGTTATTAACATGAATAAAATTACACGTACAAATTTAGATGAGGCCTCAGGTGATTCTAAGATCATTACCACTAACCAAAGCGGTATACATGAAAAGCTAGATGAAGTGGTGCAAAGGCATTTAACGCATCCTTTTCAAAAGCCTTATCAAGTTCATACTCAAAAGGCTTTTGATGACATTAATGAACGAGTTCAAGCTTTTCTTGCAGATAAACCTGATGGAAAAGTGATTCTTGATTCTTGCTGTGGTGTCGGACAAAGTACACGCTTATTGGCGTCATTGAACCCCGATACTTTAGTGGTTGGCGTCGATAAATCATCGAGCCGTATTGAACGTAATGTTGAAGGCTTTGATGTTGAAAATGGTTATCAAGCAGATAACTTTTACTTAGTTCGAGCCGATTTAAATGATTTTTATCGTTTGGTTGAAGCGGCTAATTGGCCGATTACTAAACATTATATTTTGTACCCAAACCCCTGGCCTAAATCAAAGCATTTACAACGTCGTTGGCATGGCAGTGCGGTATTTCCAACCTTGATTAGTCTCGGTGAGGAAATTATTTTACGCAGTAATTGGCGATTATATTTAGAAGAGTTCCAACAAGCGGCTAAGCATGTGAATTTAACTGGTCATCTTGCTGATTTAGCCAGAGATGAGCAACCATTGACTCCATTTGAAGCCAAATACCAAGCAAGTGGACAAGTTTGCTGGCAATTGTCTTTTACACGTTAAGTTTTAAATTAACTACTTTATGGTTTATTTCACTATTATTTTTATATTCCTCATAATGATTTTTTAAATTATTTCTTTAAAATCAAGTGGTTGTTTTTTGGCGCGACAATTGAATACTCTTATAAATATTAGAGTATTCAAGGGGATTGTGATGAAAGCGATGAAGAATAAAATATTAATGATAATAACGATGCTAGTAATGTTTATACAGGTTGGATTAATTTATGTGGGTACATTGATAAATTAACGCTGTAATAGTTATTGCTGGTGTGGATTATTCTTAAAAAAAGAAGACATTTAGCCATTTTTTTATTAAAGTTCACCACTTAAATATCTATACTTTTGAATGTACCCGTATGATTACGCCTAAGCGTACTGCCCAAGCTACACCTGCTGCCTTACATCGGATTTTTACCCTTGCGGAAAAACCCGACTCTACTTTAGGGCGTATTGAGCAAGAAATATCTCAAAACCTACTAGGCTTTTTGAATAGCCATATAGTGGCGAGTAAAAATGCTTTATCAGATATTGAGCAAGATTTCGTGTGTCCGCTTATTCCTGAGCAGCCTGAATTTGTTTCTGATCACATGCATCATTTATTAGATAAGTTAGTGTCACAATCAGTTCATACTGCTAGCCCTACTTTTATCGGTCATATGACTTCAGCTTTGCCTTCTTTCATTTTACCTTTATCTAAATTAATGGTTGGTCTTAATCAGAATTTAGTTAAAGTAGAAACATCTAAAGCCTTTACGCCGTTAGAGCGACAAGTCGTCGGTATGATGCATAATTTAGTGTACAAAGAGGATGAAGGTTTTTATAAGGCCTGGATGCACAGTGCTGAACATTCATTAGGTGCTTTTTGCTCTGGTGGCACTGTCGCTAATATTACAGGGCTTTGGGTAGCTCGTAATAAGTTGCTTAAGGCTGATGGTAGTTTTAAAGGAATTACTCGTTCAGGCTTATTTGCAGGCCTACAGCATTATGGCTATCAAGGTTTAGTTATTCTTGTTTCAGAGCGTGGTCATTACTCTTTGAAAAAATCAGCAGATATACTGGGTATTGGACAAGATAGTGTTATTGCCATCGAAACTGATGAAAATAATAAAATAGATTGTCAAAAGCTAGCGGAGAAATGCGAAGAACTGCAAAAGCTGAATATTAAAGTATTAGCCATCGTTGGTATTGCGGGAACAACTGAAACTGGCAACGTAGATCCTCTAAATAAAATGGCTGAAATAGCTAAAAAATATGCATGTTATTTTCATGTAGATGCAGCATGGGGAGGCGCTACGCTATTATCAAACAAGCATAGGCATATCCTTGCTGGTATTGAACATGCAGATTCAGTTACGATTGATGCACATAAGCAGATGTATGTACCGATGGGAGTAGGGATGGTGTTATTTAAAGATCCTTCTTCTGTTGAAGAAATTGAACATCATGCTGAGTATATCTTGCGAAAAGGGTCAAAAGACTTAGGTAGTCATACGTTAGAGGGCTCTCGTGCCGGAATGGCAATGCTTGTTTATTCAAGTTTACATATTATTAGCCGACCGGGTTATGAAATGTTGATTAATCAGGCTATTGAAAAAGCGGAGTATTTTGCTGAGATTATTCATCAGCATGATGACTTTGAATTGATTACAAAACCAGAGTTATGTTTATTAACTTATCGTTATGTACCTAAATCAGTACAAGTTTTGCTGTCTCAAGTTGATGATACTAAACAGAGGGATATTAATGCTATTATAGGGGAGTTGACACAGTTTATTCAAAAACGTCAACGTGAAGATGGTCACTCTTTCGTCTCTCGAACTCGAATTCAAGTTGCACGTTATGGCGGCGAAAAAGTAATTGTTTTTCGCGTTGTCTTAGCTAACCCATTAACAAGAAAAAGTAATTTACGTGATATTCTTGCAGAGCAATGTAAATTAGCTCAAGAAAGTGAAGTTTTACTACCTAAATTATTTGGTTTAGTAAAAGACAACGAATACCTTGATTGATATTTTGGGGCTGATATCGGTTGTCTTATTAAAGTAAATAACGTTATTTTTTATGATAGCTTAACTGGTAAGTTATCGATCAGTCTCGCTTTACCTAAATAGGCAGCAGCTAATATAACAATATCTTTATCATTTGGTGATGCTGGTGCTAATGTTTGTGCATGACATAAATTAATATAGTCAGTTTTTAAGCCTGCTTTATCAAGCTTTTCACTTGCTTGCATTACCAATACTGCATAGTCTCTAGCTTGATGACTAGCTCGTAACTCGTCACTTAACCACAATAAAGTTTTGTATAATGTCGGTGCTATTGCTAGCTCTTTTGGTGTTAAGTAACCATTGCGCGAGCTCATTGCTAAACCTGACTGTTCACGGATGATTTCAACAGGAATAATCTCGACAGGCATAGATAAATCTTCAACCATCGTTTGAATCACTTGTAGTTGTTGATAATCCTTAGAGCCAAAACAAGCAACATCAGGTTGAACTAAATTAAACAGTTTACAAACAACAGTGGCTACACCTCGGAAATGCCCAGGACGGCTAGCACCGCAATGCAAGTTTGAAATATTAGGCACTTCTACATAGCTATTTTCACCAAACCCTTTTGGATAGATAATGTCTGCCGTTGGTGTAAATAGTAAGTCAGTATTGACTTTAAGTAGGCTTTCTTTATCCTGGGCTAGCGTTTTAGGGTAATTATCAATATCTTCGCTTAAACCAAACTGCATTGGGTTGACAAAAATACTGACAATAACTTTGTCTGCATGTCGGTGAGCTGCTTTAACTAATGCTAGGTGACCGTCATGTAAATTACCCATTGTAGGTACGAATGCTATAGTTAAACCTTGCATACGCCACGTTTTTACTTGTTCTCGTAGATCTTTAATATTTTCAACTGTGTTCATGGTATTCTCTTAAATATCAGTATGGAAATTTTGAATTACGCTAATGTCTTTATTATAATTCTTTCTCTTTGATACCTGTCTATATCGACTAGTTATTTAAAAATATGTTCTTTACCTGGAAAATTCCCTTCAGATACTTCGCTGATATAAAGCTCAATTGCTTTTTTAATATCACCTGTTTCTTTAATGAAGTTTCGAGAGAACTTAGGCATGTAACTACAAGAAATACCTAAGGCATCATGCATTACTAATATTTGTCCATCGGTATCTTTACCAGCACCAATACCAATAGTTGGAATTGAAACAGCTTCCGAAATGGCTTTACCCAGAGGTGCAGGGATGCATTCTAATACTAATAGTTGTGCTCCGGCGGCTTCTAATGCTTGAGCATCTTCAATCATTACTTTTGCGTGTTCTTCACTACGGCCTTGTACTTTAAAACCGCCAAAAACATTGACTGATTGTGGTGTTAAGCCTAAATGAGCACAAACGGGAATACCACGTTCTACTAAAGCTTTTATAGTACTGGCTAACCAAGTGCCACCTTCCATTTTTACCATACTAGCACCAGCTTGCATTAACTTTGTTGCATTCGTTAACGCTTGCTCTGTGGTGGCGTAGGTCATAAAAGGCATATCACCAATAATGAGTGTATCTTCAACACCTCGCTTTACACATTCAGTATGGTAAACCATGTGGTCAATAGTGACAGGCAGAGTATCATCTCGGCCTTGAAGTACCATGCCTAATGAATCGCCAATTAATATAGCGTGAATTCCAGCTTGATCGAAAAGCTGAGCAAAACTTGCATCATAAGCGGTTATAGTTGAAATTTTTTCGCCTTGTTGTTTCATCTTTAACAAGGTAGATGTGGTTATTTTAGCCATATAGTTCTCAATTCATTTGTTGAGTTAATTGGTTGGGGTTGTTAGTTAAGCTGAGTCTTTACTCAATCGCGCTACTTTCGCACAAATTTTTTTTAACTGCAATGACCAGCTTGTGTTAGCTTAGTTTTATCATTGAGTTGGCAGAAATTTTTTGGCTAAGAAATGTGATTTTTTGGCCATTAGGTAGCTGTAACAAAGGGGAAATTTCAGCTAATGGTATTAAAACAAATTCACGTTCAGTCATACCGTAGTGAGGTATGATTAATCGTTCAGAATTGATAACTTGATTGCCAAATAATATGATATCTAGGTCTAGAATACGAGCACCCCAGCGGTTTTCTTTACGGACTCTGCCAAATTCATTTTCAATAGTTTGTAAAGCGTCTAATAATTCAATAGCTGATAGCGACGTTTCAAGGCACAGCACTGCATTGATATAGTCATCTTGATCTTGAGGGCCCATAGGCTTGCTAAGATATAAAGATGAAACCGAAATAACAGTGCTTCGTGTTATATTTTCTATCGCTTTAATTGCATTTTTAACTTGTTCAATTGGCTCAGATAAATTACTACCTAAACCAATGTATGCAATAGTTGATGGAGTCGTCATTAGCGTTATTATTCAACAGCAGCTGGGCTAGTGGGTTTACGTCGTTTTCTTGGTGTACGTCGTTTGGCTCCTGGTGAGGTTTTGACACCTTTAACCATTTGTTCCTGAGCCTCGTGGCTAACATTTTGAAAGTCCGTCCACCATTTTGATAACTCAGCTAGTTGAGTATTGTTTGTTTCAACTTCAGCACGTAATAATAGAAAGTCGTATCCTGCTCTAAACTTAGGGTGCTCAAAGGTTTTAAATGCTTTTTTGCCTTCTCGACGTTCTAGCTTTTCTTGTAAAATCCAGATGTCTTTCATAACACTTTGAAAACGTTTAGGAATAGCGATGCTTTGCTGTTGCTCTGGCATAATTTCACTTAAAGCTGCAAAAAATGCATCTTGAGGCGACAATTGGCTGTTAGCATTAATTTGACGAATATAGTTTTGTAATGAATACCAAAGCATAGCAGCAAATAAAAATGCCGGTGTTACACGTTGTTCATTATTAATACGATTGTCTGTATTTGTCATTGCTTGAATAATGAAGCGCTCTAGTTGTTCACTATTACCTTCTGAGGGATTATCTAATGCTAGATTAACCGCAGGGAAGAAAAAGCCAAATAATTGATATTTACGTAACTGCTTATAGTTAGCAACAGCTTTGCCAGATATAAACATTTTTAAAAACTCTTCAAACATTCTAGCCGCAGGAATATTTGCCATTAACGGTGCTAATTCTGTTATGGGTTGTTGAGTTTCTTTTGCTATTGTCATATCAAGCTTAGTAGCAAAACGTATAGCACGTAGCATGCGAACAGGGTCTTCTCTGTAACGAGTTTCCGGGTCGCCAATTAAACGAATTACCTTGTCTTTTACATCTTTTACGCCATTAGCAAAATCTAAGACTTTAAAGTCTTTAGATGAGTAGTAAAGGGCGTTGATGGTGAAATCTCTACGTTCAGCATCTTCATCAATAGTACCGTATATATTGTCACGCAATAGCATGCCATCGTCGCTTTGTTTTGATGTTTTGGTACTGTCTTTTCCTTTTTGAACTTCGCTGTCGTGGTGCCCTCGAAAGGTAGCGACCTCAATGATTTCTCGACCAAAAACTATATGTGCTAAACGAAATCTACGACCTATTAAACGGCAATTTCTAAATAAGCCTTTAATTTCGTCGGGCGTTGCATTTGTTGCAATATCAAAGTCTTTAGGTTTTAGTCCCAATAAAATATCTCGAACGCCGCCACCAACAAGGTAAGCATCAAAGCCACCTTTGTTTAGCCGATATAATACTTTAAGCGCATTTGGGCTGATTAATTGGCGAGATACTGGGTGTTGATCACGTGTAAGTACAATGGGTTGTTCAAGTGTTGTTACGTGATTTTTAACGATAGCTTTTTTACTGGTGTTTTTAGTAAAAACTTTTTTACATAAATTAATGACGCGTTTGATAATCGCAAACCTTTTATTAAGAGTAGGAAGTATATGAAAAATTATCTTGTTAGATAAGTGCAATGATATAACAAACTTGTAACAAAGAGAATGAAAAAGCAGCTGTTTTTTATTTACAGCTGCTTTCACTATCACCTCAATGCTATCTTAAGCAATAATATTAATGCTAAATGCATAGACAATAACAAGGTAGTACTTAGATATTTATTATCACTATATCAATTACTACAATAGTATTATTTGGGTCTACTAATCTCAAAGGGATTATTAATAGTAGCGTATTCGGCACCACCAAGGCGCGCTAACGGCTGGATTCTATCGGCATGTACTTTAATGCGTTGCTTTTCATCAATATCAACGACTTTATCATTAATATAAACTTGTTTAACTTCAACGAAAATTAAGCTTTGCGGTACATCACCTAATGGTTTTATTTCATATAACTCACAACCATAAGCAATGTCGCATTGTGCAATTCTTGGTAGTGAAAAATTAGCGAATTCGGTAGTTTCTATTCCCGCATCAGTAAGCTCTGATTCACCATGTGCTAATGTTTGTGCTGTTTGCGTAACTAAACTAGCGTGTTGCTCAGAAGCAATGTGAATAACCACTTTTTCATTTTTAATAATGTTAGCTAAGGTATCCTTATCATCACCGTTAGGTTTCTTTCCTACTGATAGCATTAAAATAGGAGGCGCACTAGATACTGCAGTAAAGTAAGAGAATGGCGCTAGATTAAATGAACCATTACCTGAATCAGTTAAAGCCCAAGCGATAGGGCGAGGAATAATGGTTTGTGTCATTAAGTGGTAGCGTTGGTTAGCGCTAAAGTCAGAAAAATCAAAATTCATATATGAGTCCATATTTTTATTAAGGTAAATATTAGTTTTATCGGGTGATAATTACTTGTCATTTTAGTTAAGCTCAATGTTTATTTCTTTGACCTTAGCTACTTTTTCTCTATCCCAGTGTTTAATTGCCCAATTGATAATGTCGGGAACCTTCTCGTGAACTAAATAGCGGTCAGGGTTTTGTCCTAAAAAGAGAAGGGCGGAAATTAATGCAGGTTGAGGATTGTTATTATCAATCGCTGTCGCTTTATTTTGTTTGCTCAGTTTAAAGCCTGGCTTAGTAACCGCTAGCGGAATATGACCGTACTGAGGCGCTTTTTTATTGAGTGTTGCGTACAAGGTTAGTTGTCTGGCTGTTGGTTCAAGTAAGTCACAGCCACGAATAACATGACTTATATTTTGATAAATATCATCATGAACAACAGCAAGTTGATAAGCAAATAGCTTATCTTTTCGGTGTATAATGAAGTCTTCTTCAGCTAATTTTTTATCGCAACATATATGACCTTGGAAAATATCATTAAATTGATACAGACCATATTGATTAATAAGGCGAGTCGCACTTTCTTCCTTTGAATTTTTTTGAGTACGACAATGCCCTTGATAAATACCACCAAGCTTTTTAATTTCGTTCCGTGTGCATTGACAGTAATAACTTAGCTGCTGTCGTTTTAATTCATTTAAAGTGTGTTTATATCGCGCAGTTTGTTGGCTTTGATATAGAACATCTTCATCCCAATGTAAGCCAAATGCTTCTAGTGTTGTTAAAATAGCGGTACTAGCGCCAACTTTTTCACGTGGAGGATCAATGTCTTCTATTCGAACTAACCATTTGCCTTGGTTACCGTTTGCATCAATGGTTGCTTTAGCATCTAAAAAACTAGCTAATGCTGCGATCAATGAGCCGAAGTGTAGTAAACCAGAAGGTGAGGGAGCAAAACGACCACGATAACTATCTTGCGATGATAACGATGGTCGTTTTATATCTTGAGGTTTTTTCTGTAAAACTTGCAAAACGAATGGCTTAGCCAGCCATTTGACGTTCTTTTATTTCTGCTAATGTTTTACATTCAATGCAAAGATCAGCAGTAGGTCTTGCTTCTAAACGGCGAATACCGATATCAATACCACAAGATTTACAGAAGCCAAACTCATCTTCTTCTATTAACTGCAACGTTTTCTCAATTTTCTTAATGAGTTTACGTTCACGATCTCGGGTACGCAATTCTAAGCTAAACTCTTCTTCTTGTGCTGCTCTATCAACCGGATCAGGGAAGTTCGCTGCTTCATCTTGCATATGAGTTACGGTACGGTCTACTTCTTCACGTAATTGTACACGCCACGCATCTAAAATCTTTTTAAAATGTACTTTTTGGGGCTCACCCATGTATTCTTCATTAGCTTTTTCCTGGTAAGGCTCTACGCCTGCTAATGCTAAAATACCTAATGCTTTATTTTTACCTGTTGGCATGCTGAATCTCCTAATACTACAAATACCAAGGCTGTTTGGCTCTAACACCATTTAACATTTATTCTTGGTTGTAATTGCCAATATCAATGATGTAACTTATTTAATATAGACTTAAAATATCAGGTCTATATTGTATCACATGTGATGAAAATCAATGTTTTCGATTAATAAAAGCGAAAATAAAATTATTAACCTTATTTATCAATATGTTGTTTATCTAAAAAAGTTTGAATTTAACTTAATGAAAAGCGTCGAACTTAAAGTGTTATATAGTACTTCTTTTTTGCGCAAGCATTATTAGCAAGTTTTGTTAGTGTTCGTCAATAACTATTACTGCTTAATGATTATAATTCTCTATTTAATAACCTATATAGAGATAAAAGTCCTTCATATTAATATTGTTCATTTTTTAGTTAATTAAACTATCACTTTGCAATAAGCGGTGGTATAATCTCGCGCCCATTAACTTTGAGTGTTTGACTTTTGTCAGTAGCTTAATGTATTTGGGAAGTCTTTTTAGGCAGTGACGGGTCAAATTTCTGGCCTTGAATTTTAATTTATCTTAATGATTTATATTTATTTTTCTATATCTTGGGAAGTAAGTGGTTAAAAGATAACAGCGGAGCAAAAATCAATGATCCAAATGCAATCACAGCTTAATGTTGCTGATAACAGTGGCGCTAAGCGTGTTCAATGTATAAAGGTTCTTGGTGGCTCGCACCGTCGCTATGCACGCATTGGTGATATCATCAAAGTTGCCGTAAAGGAAGCAAGTCCTCGCGGTAAAGTAAAAAAAGGTGATGTTCACACTGCGGTAGTGGTGCGCACTAAGAAAGGTGTTCGTCGTACAGATGGTTCTGCTATCCGTTTCGATGAAAACGCGGCTGTAATGCTTAATGCAAGCTTACAACCAATTGGTACTCGTATTTTTGGGCCTGTGACACGTGAACTTCGTAATGAAAAATTTATGAAGATCGTATCATTAGCACCAGAAGTACTATAAGGAGTCACGATAATGGCATCTAAGATTCGTCGTGATGATGAAGTAGTTATACTTGCAGGTAAAGACAAGGGCAAAACTGGTAAAGTTACTAAAGTTCTTGTTGAAAGCGGCAAAGTATTCGTAGAAGGCGTAAACTTAATCAAAAAACACACTAAGCCTGTACCACAGTTACAGCAGCCTGGTGGAATTATTGAGAAAGAAGCACCTTTACAAGTATCTAACGTAGCTATCCTTAACCCGAAATCGGGCAAGGCTGACCGCGTTGGTTTTAGATTTGAAGACGGTAAAAAAGTACGTTTCTTTAAATCTGATAACGAATTAATTTAATTGGAGTAAACGATGGCGAAACTGCATGATTTATATAAAGATACAGTTGTAGCTGAGTTGCAAAAGCAATTTGGTTATAAAAGTGTCATGCAAGTCCCTCGGATTGAAAAGATCACCCTTAACATGGGTGTTGGCGAAGCAATTTCTGATAAGAAAGTGCTAGAACACGCCACGAATGATCTTACTGCAATCTCAGGTCAAAAGCCGGTCACGACAGTAGCACGCAAATCAGTTGCGGGCTTCAAAATTCGTGAAGGCTATCCTATAGGCACAAAAGTAACTCTACGCGGCGAGCGTATGTGGGAATTTTTAGAGCGTTTAATCTCTATTTCTATTCCTCGTATCCGTGACTTCCGTGGCTTAAATCCTAAGTCATTTGATGGTCGTGGTAATTACAGCATGGGCGTTCGTGAGCAAATCATCTTCCCTGAAATCAATTATGATAAAATTGATAAAATTCGCGGATTAGATATCACTATTACTACTAGCGCGAAAGATAACGAAGAAGGACATGCTCTATTGTCTGCCTTCAACTTCCCGTTCAAGAAGAAGGTGTAGAGTTATGGCTAAAACGTCAATGAAAGCTCGTGAAGACAAAAGAACTAAGTTAGTAGCACAATACGCTGAAAAGCGTGCTGCGTTAAAAGCAATCATCTCTGGTGTTGATTCTTCTGAAGAAGAGCGCTGGGATGCTGTATTGAAACTTCAAAGTTTACCTCGTGATTCATCAAGTAGCCGTCAACGTAATCGTTGTAATGTTACTGGGCGTCCACATGGTTACTTACGCAAATTTGGTTTAAGCCGTATTAAATTACGCGAAACTATGATGCGTGGTGAAGTTCCAGGTCTTAAGAAAGCTAGTTGGTAATTCACGGGAGTAAATGGTTATGATGACTGATCCTATCGCGGACATGTTTACACGCATCCGCAACGGTCAATCTGCAGCAAAAGTTGCAGTACAAATGCCATCTTCAAAAGTAAAAGTTGCTATTGCAACATTACTTAAAGAAGAAGGTTACATTTCAGAGTTTTCAGTTACTGGTGATGTTAAACCAGAATTAGCTGTAACATTGAAATATTTTGAAGGTAAAGAAGTAATTGAAGTGATCAAACGTGTTTCACGTCCTGGTCTTCGCGTATACAAAAACTGTAATGAACTTCCTAAAGTTCTTGCCGGAATGGGTATTGCGATAATTTCGACTTCTAAAGGTTTGATGACGGATCGTGCTGCTCGCTCTGCGGGTATTGGCGGTGAAGTTCTTGGTTTCGTAGAGTAAGGAGAATAATATGTCTCGTGTTGCAAAAGCACCTGTCGTTGTTCCTGCTGGCGTTACCATTACGTTATCAGGTCAAGACATTACAGTTAAAGGTCCAGTAGGTGAATTATCACGTACAATTCATAATTTTGTTACGGTTTCTCAAGAAGAAAGCGAAATCAAAATTAATATTGCATGTGAAGAAAGAACTGCATGGGCTCAAGCCGGTACTGCTCGCGCTTTAATCAATAATATGGTTGAAGGTGTTAGTAAAGGTTTTGAAAAGAAATTAGTTTTACAGGGTGTTGGTTACCGTGCAAAAGCTGCTGGTAAATCTGTAGATTTATCATTAGGTTTTTCACACCCAATCAGCCACGCAATTCCTGAAGGAATTACTGTTGAAACTCCTAGCCAAACTGAAATCATACTGAAAGGTTGTGATAAGCATTTAGTTGGTCAAACCGCAGCGAACATTCGTGCATACCGTAAACCAGAGCCTTATAAAGGTAAAGGTGTACGTTATTCTGATGAACACGTTCGTCGTAAAGAAGCTAAGAAGAAGTAGGGTAATACTATGGATAAGAAAACATCTCGTTTGCGCCGCGCTAAACGCGCACGTGCAAAAATTAGCGAGTTGGGTGCGAATCGTTTAGTTATATTCCGTACTCCTCGTCACATTTACGCTCAATTGATCGCGCCAACTGGTTCTGAAGTAATCGCATCTGCGTCAACTTTAGACAAAGAAGTTAGTGCACAAATTGAAAACACAGGTAATGTTGCAGCAGCAACTGCAGTAGGTAAAGCAATAGCTGAACGTGCTGTGGCAAAAGGTATCTCTAAGATAGCTTTTGATCGCTCTGGTTTCCTTTATCATGGTCGCGTTAAAGCATTAGCAGAAGCAGCTCGCGAAGCTGGCCTTCAGTTCTAGGGGTTGATAATGGCAAATCATAATCAAGAAAACTCACAACAAAGTGATATGGCTGAAAAGCTAATCGCCGTTAACCGTGTTTCAAAAGTGGTTAAAGGTGGTCGCATATTCAGTTTTACAGCACTAACAGTAGTTGGTGACGGTAACGGTCGCGTTGGTTTTGGCTACGGTAAAGCACGTGAAGTGCCTGCTGCAATCCAAAAAGCAATGGAAAAAGCGCATCGTAACATTGTAAACGTAGACTTGAAGGGTACTACTCTTCAGCATGTCATTATTGGCAAGCATTCAGGTTCTAAAGTTTACATGCAACCAGCTTCTGAAGGTACAGGTATCATCGCCGGTGGCGCGATGCGTGCAGTACTTGAAGTTGCAGGCGTTCAGAACGTATTGTCAAAAGCATACGGTTCTACTAACCCAATTAACGTAGTTCGTGCTACTGTTTCAGCCCTGACGAATATGCATTCGCCAGAAGGTATGGCAGCTAAACGCGGTCTTAGCGTTGATGAAATACTGGGGTAATTAGACATGTCTAAAACAGTTAAAGTAACGCAAATAAAAAGTTCTATCGGTCGTTTACCGAAACATAGAGCTACATTAAAAGGCCTTGGTTTACGTCGTATCAATCATACAGTTGAGTTAGAAGATACTCCATCTGTACGTGGTATGATAAACAAGGTTATTTATATGATTAAGGTGGAGGATTAATAATGCATTTAAATACTTTATCCCCTGCACCGGGATCTAATAAAACTAAAAAACGCTGTGGTCGTGGTATCGGTTCAGGTATCGGAAAAACTGGTGGTCGTGGTCACAAAGGTCAGAAGTCTCGTTCTGGCGGTAGTGTACGTCCTGGTTTTGAAGGTGGACAAATGCCATTGAAACAACGTTTACCTAAATTTGGTTTTACTTCACGTAAATCTTTAGTTCGCGCTGAAGTTCGTTTACATGAATTAAATCTTATTAAAGGTGATGTTGTTGATATTCACGCGTTAAAAGATGCTGGTCTAATCAGCCGTAACATTGAAACAGCAAAAATTATGCTGTCTGGCGAGATTACTCGTAAGATCACTGTTCGCGGTTTAGGCGTAACTAAAGGTGCTCGTGTAGCTATTGAAGCTGCCGGTGGTAACATCGAGGAATAATACAGATTATGGCTACACCAGGAATGGACGCTTCTCAAAAGGGAAGTAAAGGCGCAGGCGGTTTGTCTGAGCTGAAACAAAGATTATGGTTCGTATTCATTGCATTAGTAGTGCTACGCTTAGGATCATTTGTACCAATCCCTGGTATTGACGCCGCTGTATTAGCTCAGTTCTTTGAACAACAAAAGGGCACCATTGTAGAGATGTTTAACATGTTCTCTGGTGGTGCACTTGAGCGAGCCTCGGTATTGGCTTTAGGTATTATGCCGTACATCTCAGCTTCAATTATTATGCAACTGTTAACTGTGGTTAGTCCAAAGTTTGCAGAGCTTAAGAAAGAAGGTGAAGCTGGACGTCGTAAGATCAGTCAATACACACGCTACGGCACATTAGTTCTAGCAACAGTACAGTCGATTGCGATTGCGAGAAGTTTACCGGATATGATGCAAGGGCTAGTAATTAATGCTGGCTTTAGTTTCTATTTTACTGCGGTAGTTAGTTTGGTTACTGGTACCATGTTTTTAATGTGGTTAGGTGAGCAAATTACTGAACGTGGTATTGGTAACGGTATTTCAATCATTATATTTGCAGGTATTGTTGCTGGCATGCCATCGGCTGTTGGTCAAACAGCTGAGATGGCGCGTCAAGGTGAATTGCACTTATTAGTATTATTGCTTATTGGCGCTGTAGTATTTGCAGTGACTTTCTTAGTAGTGTTTGTAGAGCGTGGTCAACGACGAATCGTTGTTAACTATGCTAAACGTCAGCAAGGCCGTAAGGTTTTTGCGGCGCAAAGCACGCATTTACCATTGAAAGTGAATATGGCGGGTGTTATCCCACCAATCTTCGCCTCTAGCCTTATTTTGTTCCCTGGCACGCTTGCGAGCTGGTTTGGACAAGGTGAAGGCCCTGTAGCTGATTTCTTACAAGGTGTATCTCAGGCGATGTCGCCAGGGCAACCTTTGTATGTTTTAATGTTAGCAGCAGCAATTATATTTTTCTGTTTCTTTTATACGGCATTGGTTTTCAATCCGCGTGAAACAGCAGATAACTTGAAAAAGTCAGGTGCGTTCATACCAGGGATTCGTCCGGGTGAACAAACGTCCAAATATATAGATAAAGTAATGACTCGTTTAACCCTAGCTGGTGCGATGTATATTACCTTTGTCTGTTTGGTTCCACAGTTTATGATCATAGCATGGGACGTACAGTTCTATTTTGGCGGTACATCATTATTGATTATCGTGGTTGTGATTATGGACTTTATGGCACAAGTACAAACGCATATGATGTCTCATCAATATGACAATGTACTTAAAAAAGCAAACTTAAAAGGTCACGGTCGTTAGACCGGGCTATTTTAGTTAACGGAGTATAAAATGAAAGTACGTGCATCCGTAAAAAAGATTTGTCGTAATTGTAAAGTGGTTAAGCGTAAAGGCGTTATACGCGTTCTTTGTTCTGAACCAAAGCACAAACAAAGACAAGGTTAGTCTATTTATTGAGTAATAATCGGCAAGTTTGCTTTGTCTAATTCTCAATAATAACTAGTGAAATCTTTTAGGAGTGGCATTGTGCGGATAATTCTGTATAATGCCGCTTCGATTTGCGAAAAACGAGAATGGTTGGGTATCCTAACGGGCTTTCCAACCAATGTAATTTTAATTATTTAAAGGAGATGTGTTAGTGGCCCGTATCGCTGGCATTAACATCCCTGATCGTAAGCATGCAGTAATCGCCATTACTGCGATTTACGGTATCGGCGCTACCCGTGCAAAAGCTATTTGTGCGGCAGCAGGTATCGAAGAATCAACGAAGATCAGTGAATTAGACGAAGCAAAAATTGATTTGCTACGCGCTGAAGTGGATAAATTTACCGTAGAAGGTGATTTACGCCGTGAAGTTTCAATGAACATTAAACGTCTTATGGATTTAGGTTGTTTCCGTGGCATACGCCATCGTCGCAGTCTTCCTTTACGTGGTCAACGCACTAAAACAAATGCGCGTACCCGTAAAGGTCCTCGTAAGCCAATTAAGAAGTAAGAGGGACTAGACAATGGCTAAAACACCCGTACGTACGCGTAAACGCGTAAAAAAACAAGTTGCTGATGGCATGGCTCATATTCATGCTTCTTTCAACAACACAATCGTGACTCTTACAGACCGTCAAGGTAATGCATTATCTTGGGCGACTGCTGGTGGTTCAGGTTTCCGTGGTTCACGTAAATCTACCCCTTTTGCTGCGCAAGTAGCTGCAGACCGCGCAGGCGCTACTGCAAAAGAGTTTGGTTTGAAGAATATTGAAGTGTTCGTTAAAGGTCCAGGTCCAGGTCGTGAATCTGCTATCCGTGCCTTAAATGCTGCTGGTTTTAAAATCACCAACATTACTGACGTTACACCTATTCCTCATAATGGTTGTCGTCCTCCTAAGAAACGTCGCGTTTAATCGTTTATTTAGGATAGTTGGAGAAAGAAAATGGCTAGATATTTAGGTCCTAAGTTAAAACTTAGTCGCCGCGAAGGTACAGATTTGTTCCTTAAAAGCGGTGTTAGAGCAATAGACACTAAATGTAAAATCGAAACAATACCAGGTCAACACGGCGCTCGTCGCGGTCGTTTGTCAGACTACGGTGTTCAACTTCGTGAAAAACAAAAGGTTCGTCGTATTTTTGGCGTACTTGAAAAACAATTCAGTAATTACTACAAAGAAGCGGCACGTCTAAAAGGTAATACAGGTGAAAACTTGTTACAACTTTTAGAAACACGTTTAGATAACGTAGTTTACCGTATGGGCTATGCAAGCACTCGTGCTGAAGCTCGTCAATTAGTTAGCCATAAGGCTATCGTGGTAAACGGCGTAGTAGTAAATATTCCATCTTTCACTGTTAAAGCTGAAGATGTGGTTTCTGTTCGTGAGAAGTCTAAAACTCAAGCGCGTATTATCGCTGCTTTAGATTTAGCCGACCAACGTGAAAAACCACTTTGGGTTGAAGTTGATAACAAAAAACTTGAAGGTACATTTAAACGTGTTCCTGATAGAGCTGACTTATCTGCTGAAATTAATGAACAGTTGATTGTTGAACTTTACTCTAAGTAGTAAAGTTACACTTTAAGAGAGGACATATATGCAGGGTTCTGTAACCGAATTCCTTAGACCACGCATGGTTGGTATTGAAAATATTAGCCCTCGTCGTGCTAAGGTAACTTTAGAGCCATTAGAACGTGGTTTTGGTCACACTTTAGGTAATGCGTTACGTCGTATTCTTTTATCTTCAATGCCGGGTTGTGCCGTAACTGAAGTTGAAATTGATGGCGTTTTACATGAGTACAGTAGTAAAGAAGGTGTTCAAGAGGACATCATCGAAATATTGTTAAACCTTAAAGGGCTTGCTGTTTTATTAGAAGGTAAGAATGAAGCAGTTCTAACCTTAACTAAGTCTGGTGAAGGCCCTGTAACGGCAGCTGATATTCAACATGATGGCGATGTTACAATTGTAAATCAAGATCATGTAATCTGTAATTTAACAGGTGAAGGTTCTATCAGCATGCGCATCAAAATTGAAATGGGTCGTGGTTACGTACCTGCTTCAGCGCGCCGTGATGCCGAGGAAGAAGATCGAGCTATTGGTCGTTTGTTGGTTGATGCCTCATTCAGTCCTGTAGTTAGAATTGCTTATGATGTTGATTCTGCACGTGTTGAACAACGTACAGATTTAGACAAATTAGTTTTAGATATGGAAACCAATGGTACATTGGATCCGGAAGAAGCTATCCGTCGTGCTTCAACTATTCTTGCTGAACAGCTTGATGCGTTTGTTGAACTTCGTGATATTAAAGAAGTAGAGCAAGTGGAAGAAAAACCATTGTTCGATCCAATCTTACTTCGTCCTGTTGATGATCTAGAATTAACTGTTCGTTCAGCTAACTGTTTAAAAGCAGAAGCAATTCAATATATTGGTGATTTAGTACAACGTGCTGAAGTTGAGCTTCTTAAAACGCCTAATTTAGGTAAGAAGTCATTAACTGAAATCAAAGACGTGTTAGCATCTCGTGGTCTATCTCTAGGCATGCGCCTAGAAAACTGGCCACCAGAAAGCATTGTTGACAACGACTAGTTCGATCATCGTTTTTTTAATAGTTTTTTAAGAAGGATTAACACATGCGTCATCGTCAAAGTGGTCGCCAGTTAAACCGTAATAGCAGTCATCGCCAAGCGATGTTCCGCAATATGGCAAGCTCTTTAGTTAAGCACGGCGTTATCAAAACGACTGTAGCTAAAGCTAAAGAACTACGTCGCGTTGTAGAGCCTTTGATTACATTGGCTAAAACCGACAGTGTTGCAAATCGTCGTTTAGCATTTGCTCGTACACAAGACAAAGAAGTAGTAGGTATTTTATTTAACGAACTTGGTGCACGTTACCAAGAACGTCCAGGTGGTTACACTCGCATTTTAAAATGTGGTTTCCG